>JAHFRV010000084.1 GCA_023266095.1 Gammaproteobacteria bacterium
GCTATGGTTTAATTTGGCCGTCCCTTCAGTCGTGCTACAGCCGGCAGCGAGTAGCACCGTCAATGACAGGAAACCCATCAATCCCAAATAGTTGTTGCGCATAACCCCCCCTTTTTTGCTTGTTTGCCGCACACAGCGGTCTGAATTAAGGCCAATCGTAAAATACGCCATCCCCTCAACCTGTCAAGTTGTACAAGGTAATGATTTTAGCTTCACCACTCAAGGGGAGCCGAATTCAGAAGCCGGTTGGCGACGGCAGGCAGGCCATGGGTGGTACTATAATCCGGTATCAAACGGATCGTAGCGTAAGCTCTGCCGTCCCTGAATGGAGCGAGAGTGCATAAACGGGTTGATGCCGTTCGAATCATAAATTTATTTTTTAGGAGACTTCATTTTGAGCGCGAACCGGACCTATGTTGGTCTTGATAAAGATGAATTTGGCGGCATGAATCCCACAGGCAACATCATCCGCGACGCCTGGGTGTTTGGTCTGCTGCCCGAGAGTGAAACCTGCGAAGGCTGGAGTCTGGACCGGATCCAGGCCTTATATGACCGCGTATGCGAGGCGTGGGCGCCGTATGGGCACATGGTGAGCAAACTGCCCGAGCCGCTGCGCGAACGTCATCAAGCGATTTACGACGCGGCGATAAAACGCGCCCGCGCCATGGGCTGGTCGTCGGAAATGCCGGACGATGATTGAACGGCTGTGACGGCGTGCGTGCTTGAGCGCCGCGGAGGGCCGGGGCTACAATGTCCCACTGGTAAATGTCCGGTTCCGAATTGGGACGCGGTCTTTAAATATGTAAAGCGGAGTGATCATCATGACGACATTGTCCATTTACCGGGAAAACGCCGAGCTGCTGGAGACCACGCGCGACGTGGATACCATCGCCACCAAGCTGCACGGCATCGGCGTGTTGTTCGAACGCTGGGAGGCCAAGCGCGCCTTGAGCGACAGCGCCAGTCAAGATGAGATCATCGACGCCTATCGCGGCTCGGTGGACCGCTTGATGACGATGTATCACTTCAAAACCGCCGATGTGATCAGCGTGACGCCCGATCACCCCGACAAAGTCGCGCTGCGCAAAAAATTTCTCGACGAGCATACTCACAGTGATTTCGAAGTGCGTTTTTTCGTGGAAGGCTGCGGCTTGTTCTTCATCCACGCCGTTGACAAGGTGCATGCCATCCTCTGCGAGCGGGGTGATTTGTTGAGCGTGCCCGCCAACACTCCGCATTGGTTCGATCTCGGCGCCGAACCGCGCCTCAAGTGCATCCGCCTGTTCACCACCCCCGAAGGCTGGGTGGCCAATTACACCGGCAACGCCATCGCTAAGTCTTTCCCCACCATGGACCACTTCGTGACTGGCGCCTGATGACCAAGGCCATCGTTACCGACATCGAAGGCACCACCACCTCGCTCTCTTTCGTTAAGGATGTGTTGTTTCCTTACGCGGGGGCGCATCTGGCGGAGTTCGTCCGCGAACACCAGCACCAGCCCCTGGTGCGCCAACAGTTGCAGGCGGTGCACGCGGTGGTGGATCGGGATTTGAGTCTCGATGAGACCATCGATCAATTGCTGCAGTGGATGGCCGAGGATAAAAAGATCACGCCGCTCAAGACGCTGCAGGGCATGATTTGGGAGCAGGGTTACCGCCGCGGCGATTTCACCGGCCACCTTTACGAAGATGCGGCGCGCAAACTCAAACAATGGCATGGCCAGGGACTGCGGCTGTATGTGTTTTCGTCGGGTTCGGTGCAGGCGCAGCGTTTGATCTTCGGCCACAGCGCTTACGGCGACCTCACGCCGCTGTTCAGCGGGTATTTCGACACCCACATCGGCGGCAAGCGCGAGCCGGACGCCTATTTCAAGATCGCCGGCGAGGCCGGCTTCGCTCCGTCGGAAATCCTGTTTCTCTCGGACATCGAGGAAGAGTTGGATGCCGCCCGTGCAGCCGGGTATAAAACGATCTGGCTGGTGCGCGAAGGCGATCTGACGCCCCATGCCGCCCATCATCAAGCGCGCAATTTCGACGACATACAAATTTAGCTGTCATCACCTCGCATTATTCCCTTACTGATTTATTTTTAGCCGCCAAGACGCCAAGGCCGCCAGCGGTCAGCCGATTTTCACCAAGGCGGCGCGCAACACCTCCGGACCCGCGCCCGCGCGGTGGCCGTGTTCGCTTAAGTAACGGCGCCAGGCGCGCGCGCCGCGTCGACCTTGAAACAGGCCGAGGACGTGGCGGGTGATGTGATGGAGCTGCGTCCCCGCCGCCAGCTGCGCTTCAACATACGGCAGCAATCGTTCTACCACCTCCTGCTGGGTCGGTGCGGGGTGCGGGTCGTGATAAAAACGCCGGTCCACCTCCGCCAGCAGGCCGGGATGGTGATAGGCCGCGCGGCCCATCATTACGCCATCGACGTGTTGGAGTTGTGCCTCGGCCTGGTCGAGGTCGGTGATGCCGCCGTTGATGATGATCTCCAGGTGGGGCAGTTCCTGTTTGAGGCGGTGAACCAGGTCATAACGCAGCGGCGGCACTTCGCGGTTTTGTTTGGGGCTGAGGCCGTGCAGCCAGGCCTTGCGGGCATGGACGATAAAGGTCCGACAGCCGGCGGCGGCGACAGTGACGATGAAATGCCGGAAATGTTCGTAACGGTCGAGGTCGTCGATGCCGATGCGGCATTTGACGGTGACCGGCAGCGTCACCGCCGCGGCCATGGCCGCCACGCAGTCGGCGACCTGTTGCGGTTCGGCCATCAGGCAGGCGCCGAAGCGGCCGGTCTGGACCCGATCGCTGGGACAGCCGACGTTGAGGTTGATCTCGTTGTAACCGAATTCGGCGGCGATACGCGCGCTGGCCGCCAGGTCGGCGGGATCGCTGCCGCCCAGTTGCAGCGCCAGCGGGTGTTCGGCGGGATGGAAGCGCAAGGCGTGCGCCGCATCGCCGTGCAGAATGGCGCCGCAGGTCACCATTTCAGTGTAGAGATAGACATCCTTGGAGAGCAAACGCATGAAGTAGCGGCAATGCCGGTCGGTCCACTCCATCATCGGGGCGACGCAGATACGATGTGGCGGGGAGAGGGTAGTCATGAGCTGGAAGGGCAGGCCGTCCGCCGCGCAGGCAGGGGACGGTGGACCCGGCTTACCGGTTGAGGTGCTGCTGGAGACGGAGGATGAGGTTA
Source organism: Gammaproteobacteria bacterium (assembly GCA_023266095.1). Lineage (GTDB taxonomy): Bacteria > Pseudomonadota > Gammaproteobacteria > DRLM01 > DRLM01 > CAKKSB01. The sequence continues at coordinate 3,187 of JAHFRV010000084.1, forward strand.
TTGCACTGGCTCACTTGGGTGGCGGCATCGGCCGCGCCCTGCGGGTCCACGAACAACGCGCCGTCCGGCGAATATTTGCAGACGATGGATTCGTTTCCGGCCAGGCTGGTCACATCCAGCAAACGCGACAGAGGATCGTATTCAGCGTTCAACTCCCCGCCGACGAAATAGCCGTATTTGCTGGTGGCGGAGGAGTAGACCACCCGCCGACTGGTTTTCATTTGCTGGCTCAAGGCCACGATACCGGCCGGGGTCGTCGGATTCTGCGCGGCTTGGCCCGCGCTGCTTTCGCTATCGGCGGCCGCGGCGGGTGCGGGCGACTTGGCGGCGCAGCCCGTCAGCAGAGCGAAGGCCATGGCGAGCATGAGCGCGGAATTGCTATTTTTATTGGCAACCATCACGTGGGATAAATAGGCCAGATAATAGAAAAAGTGCGCTCATTATAGACACGGGAACCGTTTCACCTCAAGCCGCCGTCCGCGTGGTGGTCATCACGAGTGCGCAGCGCGACGTTTCGCGACGGACGACGCCGTGTTATCCGCTATAATGCCCGCCACTGCCGCCACCCCATTGCCCTCCAGGAAGGCCTATGTCGTCGCTGTTCGATTTTGATAAGCCCGCCCTCTACGCGGTGATGGGCAATCCCGTCAGTCACAGCAAATCGCCGCGTATCCACGGCCTGTTCGCCGCGCAGACCGGTCAGCGTTTGAACTACACCGCGATCCAAGTCGATGTCGGCGGCTTCGACCAGGCGGTGAGTAATTTCATCGCCCACGGCGGCAAGGGGCTGAACGTCACCGTGCCTTTCAAGCGCAACGCCTGGAGCCTGGCCGACACCCGCAGTCCGCGCGCCGAACTGGCGCAGGCGGTGAATGTGCTGGTGGTGAAGGACGGCGGCGGTTTACACGGCGACAATACCGACGGCGTGGGTTTGGTCAGCGACATCGTCAATAATCATCACGGCGTCATCGCCGATAAAACAGTGTTGCTGCTGGGCGCTGGCGGCGCGGCGAGCGGCGTGCTGGGCCCATTGCTCGAACAGCGGCCGCGCAGCGTGCTGATCGCCAATCGCACGGTGGATCGCGCTTATGACTTGGCGCAGACCTTTTCTCACTTGGGCAACGTGGAGGGCGGGGGCTACCCGGATCTGACGGGGCGGCAGTTCGATCTAGTCATCAACGCCACCGCCGCCAGCCTACGTGGTGAACTGCCGCCGTTACCCGATCGATTATTGCGGCCGGGCACTTGGTGTTACGACATGATGTACGGCGCGGCGCCCACCCCGTTCATGGCCTGGGCCGCAAACCAAGGCGCTACGGCGGTGCTCGACGGTCTGGGCATGCTGGTGGAACAGGCGGCGGAATCGTTTTTATTGTGGCGCGGCGTGCGGCCGCGCACCGCGGAGGTGATTGACATCCTGCGCGGTGAACTGGGTCGGATTTGAGGAGCAGGCGGCGGTGATCCCCTGTTATGTCAGCGGCAAAGGCATGTACGCGAGCGGCGTCACCCGCGATTTCAAAGTCACGGTGATCGGCCTGCTGGAGTCCAGCGGCCTGGGTTACGACACTCGCTATCGTTATTATCAACGACAGTTTCCCGATTTGGCGCCGGCGGAATTGGCGCGCCGGATCTGCGACCCCATCGAATATTACGACCGCGACTGGCCGGCGTGGCGTGCGGCGCGGCCGGTGGATGAAGACGCGGAGCGACAGGTCACCCGTTTCTTTTTGGAACGCGATGGCGCCTTTCGCGGCGAGGCGAAGGCGGCAATTTATTGTTTCGACGAGGCCGGTTTCGGCTCCGGCGTGAATGTCATGCGTTTCATCCACGACCGCAAACCGCTACTGGGTTTTTACCGGCGCGACCTGGGCACACAGCGGGTCAACGTCGGTAACGTGTTGCAGCTGGCCGAGGAGTTTCCGGAGCTGGTGAGTCTGCATCCCTATCACAACGGCGATGACATTCCCGGCGTGGTGCTCGCCTGGTTGGGACGCTTGTCGGATATTGGCCGGGGCTGAAACGGATCGAACGATTTTTAGCGCGCCGCGACGGGCGCGCGATGATTTTAAACAGCAGGCGGTAGTAGTGGACACGGCGATTACAGTCAATGAGGTGCGCAAGCATTACGGCAAGGTGCAGGCCCTCCAAGGTTTGAATCTCACCATAGAGCGCGGCGAATTCTTCGGCTTGCTCGGGCCCAACGGCGCCGGCAAATCCACGCTCATCAACATCATCGCCGGCCTGGTGCGTGCCGACGACGGGCGGGTGGCGGTGCTCGGCCACGACGTGGTGAACGATTACCGCCGGGCCCGCGCGGAACTCGGCGTGGTACCGCAGGAATTGGTCTTCGACCCCTTCTTTACGGTGCGGGAAGTGCTGCGCATCCAGGCCGGTTATTTCGGACTCGGCAAGGAAAATGAGGCCTGGCTGGACGAACTGATCGACGCTCTCGATCTCACCGACAAGGCCGACAGCAATATGCGTTCCCTGTCCGGCGGCATGAAGCGGCGGGTGCTGATCGCGCAGGCCCTGGTGCACCAACCCAAGGTGCTGGTGCTGGATGAGCCGACCGCGGGTGTGGACGTCGAACTGCGGCAAACCCTCTGGCAATTCGTGAGACGCCTGCACCGCGAAGGCATGACCATCGTTCTGACCACCCATTATCTGGAAGAGGCCGAGCTGTTGTGCGACCGCATCGCCATCATCGATCACGGCGTGCTGATCGCCCTCGACAGCAAACGCGCCCTGCTGGGAAAGGTCACCGGGGCACGCAGCCGTTTGAGCGTGACCCTTGCCGCGCCGTTGACCGCCGTGCCCGCCGCGCTGACCGAGATGCTGAAACAACAAGACGGCGCGCGTCTGGAATTTCACTTGGATAAACACCACGATTCCATCATGGCAGTGCTCGACGCTTTGCGCGCTGCGGGCGGCGAGGTGGTGGACCTGCAAACCGAGGAGGCCGATCTGGAAGACATCTTCGTGCAGCTGACCAAGCGGGGCCGGCCATGAACCTGCGTGGACTCAATACCCTGTTGTATAAAGAGCTGCTGCGTTTTTATAAGGTATGGCTGCAAACCCTGCTGGCGCCCATCATCACCGCGCTGCTGTATTTTTTGGTGTTCGCCCATGCTCTGGAAGAACATGTGCAAGTATACGACGGTGTCAGTTATACCGCCTTTCTGATCCCCGGCCTGATTATGATGTCGATCATTCAAAACGCCTTCGCCAACAGCTCGTCCAGCCTCATACAATCGAAGATCACCGGCAATATCGTCTTTGTCTTGTTGTCGCCGCTGTCGTATCTGGAGTTTTATCTGGCATTTCTGTTGGCGGCGATGGTGCGCGGCATCGCGGTGGGCATCGGGGTGTGCGTGGTGGCGGTGGCGTTCGTCGAGTTGCCGGTGCACAGCGTGACGGTCTTGCTGGCGTTCGCCTTGTTGGGCAGCGCGGTGCTAGGTTCGCTCGGGATCATCGCCGGCATTTGGGCTGAAAAATTCGATCAACTGGCGGGCTTTCAAAACTTCGTGGTATTGCCCCTGTCATTTTTGAGCGGAGTGTTCTACTCAATACATTCCCTGCCGCCGTTTTGGCAGGGCGTGTCGCACTTCAATCCTTTTTTCTACATGATCGACGGTTTTCGTTACGGCTTCTTCGGCGTGTCAGATGTCAATCCCTGGCGGAGCCTCGGCGTCACCGCGGTGAGTTTCGCTGTGCTGGGCGCTATTACCCTGTTTCTATTGAAACGTGGTTATAAATTGCGGCATTGATGCTTCGCCGATAATCCGGCGCGGCGGCCGGTGCTATACTTCAGTGAGGAGTGTAAAAGTGGGGGTGGAACATGCGTGGGTATATTCGGCACCCATCCAATATTCCTCTCGAGGTCACATTGGTGGAACACGACGTGGCCCGTTACGACCACTTGAAGAACGTCAGCGTCGGCGGCTTGTCGTTCAATTCGCGGGAGCCGGTGCGGATGGGGGCGCAAATCGTGATCCGCATCCCGGTGATCAATCGCGATGTGGAAGTGACCGGCAAGGTGGTATGGTGCAAAGAGCAGGGCGGCGCCTTTGAGGTGGGTGTGGTGTTCTCCGATTTCGCCGAGGCTTTCCGCACGCGGATGGTGGAACAGATCTGCCACATCGAACAGTATAAAAATGAGGTGTTGCTGCGTGAACAGCGCAGACTGAGCAGTGAGCAGGCCGCGGTGGAATGGATCAGTAAATTCGCCGGCAGTTTTCCCGCCATTGAGCAGGAAGAATGAGCCGCTACCGGTTACGGTGATTTATTTGCCCCCACCTTGCCTGTTTCAGGATGCTTCGACCCGCTCAAGGACTCGCTTCTACAGCGGGGCGGGAACGTACGGTAAGGTTAGCTCTGTTTACGGTTTTATACGAATTCGATACGACGGGTGATGTGACGGGTTATGAGTGCCAAAGGAAAAAACCAACGGCAATTGCGCAAACAAGTGCTGCGGCATATGGACGCCACTTTTGATTTGCCGCGCCTTGAATTTA
>JAHFRV010000003.1 GCA_023266095.1 Gammaproteobacteria bacterium
GCAGCGCCCACACCTGATCCGTGATGTCGTGTCGCCGGTACGCTTCTGTCATCGCCACTTCCCATGCCTTTAGAAGAAGTGATCTTCTCACATTTTATATCTCGTGACGACACTATCTAGCATAAGGGTCCTGGTATACGCATTGCATTCTCAGTTCCGTTGTTAATAATGCGCCGTCATTCTGGCGCTTGGGTTATAGTAACGGAGCTTACTAGTCCGCAAAGAGGCTGGTCTGCAAGGAGGGAATAAAATTATGTTTACTGACAGTCGGTCAAACTCGCGATTACCCATTCCGAAATATTTTACCGGCGGCGCTTTCCACTTGGTGGATGGGGAGCGCGAATATCACTACATCCGGGCTAATGATGTCTGTGTGTCGGGTATCGGTTTGGACGTGCCCTCGCCCCTGGAATGCGGGTCGCAAGTTAAGGTGCGCTACACCACCGAAGGATGGCGGTCGGATCTGGATGGAACGGTGATGTGGTGCGTCCGTTCGGATCGGGTGGGTGTGAGCCTGCGTGCTTATCAAAATTTTCGCGTAGGTATTCGTCTGAATCCGAGCAATGCCCAGGCCAATGCTTTATTGTTTCTTACATTAAAAGATGATTTGCAGCGGCCTTATACCGAAGCGAGGGGTTAATGCCATTGGTGTTGTGCCGTGCACATCGAGTGCACTGCTCTGTGTAAGTATAAAATTTCAAAAAGAAGCGCGGCCCGCCCCATCGGGCCGCGTAATTTCCCCCGCCCCTCCTTGACGGCTGTTATATAAGCCCGCCGTTTGATCTGCAATCCGCTCAGCACCAATAATGGTTGTGCACGACCGCGAATTGCCGGGGCGCCATGACCGCCAGCTTTATTTCATCTTCTTTCACCCGGCCGACGAAAATCTCGATATTCTCGTAGGCGAATAATTGATGCGCCGAGAGCTGTGGGGAGGTGAGTGCCTTCAGTTTGATTTCCACGGAATGGCCGGGCCGACAAGTAATGATGCGCATGAGTCTCCTTTCTTTTGATGAAAGCGGGATGCGAGGCACGGGACGAAAGCTTGTCTGCGCATCGACTTCAATTATAAGAAACACTAAATAAATGTCAAGTTAGCAATACTTACATTGCAAGCCGCCGGTCACTACTAATAATCAGAGCCGTCTTTTAGTCAGGTGGGTCGGATGGAAATCGGAGAACGTATCAGATTGGCGCGCGAGGCGGTGGTGATGACCAAGTCCGAATTGGCGCGGCGGGTGGGGGTGCATCCCAGCGCCTGTATTCAATGGGAGAGTGAGGGCGGCACTCATCCCAAAATGGAGCATCTCGCCCATGTGGCGGTGGTGTTGGATGTGCGATTTGAATGGCTGGCTACCGGGCGCGGTGAGATGCGTTACGATTCCGCTGTGCGAGAAGAGCGACCGGCTTACAGCGGGACTCAATCACGTTTGACTTCCGATGAGCAGCGTTTGCTGGAGCTCTATCGCGGCCTCAGTCCGCGCAAGCGGAAATCCTTGCTGGAGGTGGTGGATGGGATGGCCACGGGACGAGAAGACAACTCTTCCTGAAAAAGACGTGTGCGCGGTTCATTCGCCACGGCCGGTGAAGCGGATCATTTGCCGGCGTTGACGTTTGGTCGGCCGTTCGCCGGGCTGTGGGCCGGTCGCGGCCAGCAGCCGGTGCTGTTCGGCGAGCTGCTGCCGGCTCGCGATACTTTGGGGTGATTCTTCATACAAAAGGGCCGCCACACTGGCGGGACCGCGGCTGCGTGAGAGCCCTTTGACTGACACAGTAAATTGATAAGGCCCTTTACGAATCTGCAGATCATCGCCGGGATGCACGGCATGGGCCGGTTTGGCGCGGGTACCGTTGATGTGAATTTTACCGCCGCTAATCGACTCTGCCGCGAGGGCGCGGGTTTTGTAGAAGCGCGCCGCCCACAGCCATTTGTCGAGCCGCACTTTGCCGTCGTCTGTCATGTTAGGCCGTCGATGCTGAGTAATAATTGCGAGTGTATCTCAAGGTAGTTTATGCCGGAATACATGTGCGGCCGCGTGTTTCTTGATTGCCCCGCACCCTGGTATCGCGCTATCGCGCTAAGCTGTGATTTCTTGCGACTTTGGTGACAGATGAAAAATCGATACACAATTCACGACGTCGATTCGACGGCGCTGGTATCGGCTGCCGAGGCCCAGTCGCCCCCTGCTCGCGAGCTTGCTTTGCTTGTGCCTGTTGATTCGGTGGGCGATGTACGTCGATAGAGGCACCGTGCTTGACAGTGCTCATGCTCGCGGGCAGACTTCAAACCATGTGTCTACATTCTCTATCGGCCGTCGTCGTAATCGCCCCTCGCCTGCCTCAGGCGCGAGTATGGCGTGCGATGAAGTGGCCGGGGAATCTATAATTGCTAGTATCGTAATACAGTCCAAGCAGTGCAATCCCAAGGCCACAGAACCCGCGTTCTGTGGCCTTTTTTGTTTTAACGCCATCATTATGGGAGGTCATCGTGTCTGTGCCCGCCGCTTATATGGGCATTATTCTGATCTGGTCGACGACGCCGCTGGCGATCAAGTGGAGCGGACAGGATGTCGGCTTCTTGTTCGGAGTCACCGGGCGCATGTTGCTGGGCGCCGTATTGTGCCTCGCCTTGATCCGCTTGTTGCGAGTCGAATTGCCTTGGCACCGCGCGGCGGTGCGTACCTATCTCGCGGCGGGTATCGGCATCTACGGTTCCATGCTCTGCGTGTATTGGGGCGCGCAATATATCCCTTCCGGTTTGATCGCGGTGTTGTTCGGACTGACCCCGCTGGTGACCGGCGTGCTGGCGATGGCGTGGCTGGGTGAGCGCAGTTTCACGACCGGCAAACTCGTGGGCCTCGCGGCGGGTTTGACGGGACTGGTGATGATCTTCGGTAGCGGTGGTCAATATGGTCCGCTGGCACTGCAAGGGATAGGCGCGGTGCTGGTGTCGGTGGTGCTGCATGCGGTCAGCAGTGTGCGGGTCAAGCAGATCGGCGCCGACGTGCCGGCCTTGGCGGTGACCAGCGGTGGTTTATGGGTGGCGATGCCTTTGTATCTGGCGACCTGGTGGTTGATCGACGGCGTCGTGCCGCGGGTGTTGCCGGTGCGGGCCGTGTTGTCGATGGTTTATCTCGGCGTGGTGGGGTCAGTGCTCGGTTTCGTTTTGTATTACTACGTGCTCAAGCGGCTCACCGCGGGTCAGGTGGCTTTGATTACCTTGGTGACGCCGGTGACCGCGTTGCTGCTCGGCAATTACCTCAATGACGAGCGGCCCGGCCTGGAAGTATGGGCGGGCACGGCGGTGATTTTGCTGGGGCTGGTTTTATATCAGCGCCCAGCAAGAGTGTAAGAACGACAAGCCGCTTGCCTGAGCGGGCGGTGTTTGCCGACATTCGGCGTTGCGCGTTCCGCATCGTCATCGTCCGGTCTCGTTGTAAGCGGCGGGATAATGACTTTATACTCCGGGCACCTTTATTTCGGAGCGCGAGCCTTGGTTAATCCTATTCCGCAACCGACTATCCAGTCCTTCAATCCCGCCGTGCGCACCTTGATGGGCCCCGGTCCCTCCGACGTCCACCCTCGCATACTGGCGGCGATGGCGCGGCCGACCATCGGTCACCTCGATCCGCAGTTCGTGGACATGATGGACGAGATGAAGCTGTTATTGCAGTACGCCTTTCAAACTCGCAACGCCCTCACCATTCCCGTATCGGCGCCGGGCTCGGCGGGGATGGAAACTTGCTTCGTCAATCTGCTGGAGCCGGGCGACCAAGTCGTGATCTGTCAAAACGGCGTGTTCGGCGGTCGTATGAAGGAAAACGTCGAGCGTTGCGGTGCACGGCCCGTCATGGTGGAGGATGCCTGGGGCGAGCCGGTCGATCCCCACAAATTGGAGGACGCGCTCAAGGCCCATCCCGGCGCCAAGGTCGTGGCCTTCGTCCATGCCGAGACTTCCACTGGCGCGCGATCGGATGTGCAACGGCTGGTGGAGATCGCCCGCCGTTACGATTGTCTCACCATCGTCGATGCGGTGACCTCGCTGGGAGGCATTCCGCTTCAGGTCGACGAGTGGGAAGTGGACGCCATCTATTCCGGCACCCAGAAATGTTTGTCTTGTACACCCGGCTTGTCGCCGGTGAGTTTCAGCGCACGGGCGGTGGAACGCATCAAGGCGCGTAAAACAAAAGTGCAAAGCTGGTTTTTGGATTTGAATCTGGTGATGGGTTATTGGGGCGGCAGCACCAAGCGCACCTATCACCACACCGCGCCCATCAACGCCCTGTACGGCTTGCACGAGGCCTTGGTGATGTTGCAGGAAGAGGGTTTGGAAGCGGCGTGGGCGCGCCATCACCGTCATCATCTCGCCTTACGCGCCGGGATCGAAGCGCTGGGTTTGCGTTTCGTAGTGCCGGAAACCTATCGCCTGCCGCAGCTCAATGCGGTCACCGTGCCGGATGGTGTCGATGAGGCGGAGGTGCGCCGCCGTTTGTTGAATGAATTTAATCTGGAGATCGGCGCCGGCTTGGGCAGCCTGACCGGCAAAGTGTGGCGTATCGGGTTGATGGGCCATGCCAGTACGCCGAAGAATGTCTTGTTTAGTCTGGCGGCGCTGGAAAAAGTGTTGAGTGATCTCAAGGCGCCGGTCATCTACGGCGCGGCGTTGAGTGCGGCGGGGGCCGCGTTGGCCGCCGGGTGACGTGTTAGGGCACAAGTTGACCACACGGGTCAGGATGCAATGAGAGCCGGTTCTCGGAAGGAGTAACTTGTTTATGGGGGGGGTGTTGCTGATTTTTTGTAATTATCTGAATGGCTGACTGATATTTACGTTTGGCACATAGCCTGCTGGATATTAGGCAGATGCAATGAATCACACCATCGCCGGGAGCGGTGGTGGAGACAGCTTCGAGGAGCTTCAGCCATGAGACAGATGATGACCTATGACGATCTCACCGAGTCGTCGGCGAGTTTCCGGGATACCGGTGGTGTGAGCGAAGAAAACCGCGGCCTGGGCTTTCGTCCCGCTTTTCTCGATCGCGACAGCGGCCGCTTTCTCATGGCGCGCAATGCCGAGGGCGCGCCGGCGGTGGTGCATCAGTTCGATGGTCTGCCCGATGACTGGGTGGCAAGACGCGACCCGGCCGGCCGGCCGGTGGCGGTGAAGGCCTCGGTGGTGGCCGGTTTCGTGCGGGCAGGTTGTTTCTATACCCGGGAGCAGGCGGCGCAGCTGGTGCAATGGGAGTTGGATAAGCGCGCCAGTTGAGGCCGCGGCGTGTGTCAAGAGTTAGTGCAGTGTTCGCGGCACCGATAAGGTAAAGACCGGAATGTCCGCGTCGAAGTGGTTACCATCATCACCCAGCATCTGATAAGTACCCCGCATGGTACCGACCGCCGTATCCAACACCGCCCCACTGGTATATTGAAATGCCTCACCCGGCCGCAGATAGGGTTGTTCCCCCACCACGCCTTGGCCGCGTACCTCCTGAGTTTTGCCGTTGGCATCGGTGATGATCCAGTGCCGCGAGATCAGTTTAGCGGGCACCCGTCCCATATTCTGAATGCTGACGGTATACGCGAAGACGAAACGGTTTTCCGCGGGGATCGATTGTTCCTCGACATAGAACGGTTCAACCAAGACTTTGATGCTATAGGAAGAATCGCTGTTCATACGGGCAGTTACCACCTTGAGATGCGCTTTTTAATAGGGATGGGGTTAGTTGCGCAACTAAGGAAAGTTTAGCACAGGCCCCGTAAGCTGTCCCGGCACAGGGGTTATTTGGCGGCGACCTTGCGTACTTGGGCGAGATCGGTTTGGCCTTTGAACATTTTGATGATGCCGTCCTGCATGAGGGTGCGCATACCCTGTTCCATGGATAGGGCTTGTAATTCCTCGGCCGTGCCCTTGTGATAAATGAGGTCCTTGATGCCGCGGCTGGACACCAACAGTTCGTGTATGCCGGTCCGTCCTCGATAACCGGTGCCGTCACAAGCCGGACAGCCGGGCGCTTTATAAAGGGTGGCTTTGCTGGAGTCGGGACAGATCTCGGCGAAATGCGTCTCGCCATAATAGCGGCGGATCAGGGTCAGTTCATCGGCGTCGGGATGGTAGGGTTTTTTGCATTTCTCGCACAAGGTACGCACCAGCCGTTGCGCCATCACCCCCAGAAACGCATCGGAAAAACTAATGGGGTCGATGCCGAGATCGAGCAGGCGGGTGATGGTTTCCGCCGAGGAGTTGGTGTGCAGGGTGGAGAATACCAAATGGCCGGTGAGCGAGGCCTCGACGCCGGCCTCGGCGGTTTCCTGGTCGCGCATCTCGCCGATCATGATGACGTCCGGATCGGCGCGCAGAAAAGAGCGCAGCGCCGCGGCAAAGGTCAGCCCGGCTTTTTTGTTCATCTGCACTTGCTGCAAACCCGGTTGGGTGATTTCCACCGGATCTTCCGCGGTCCAGATTTTGCGCTCCGGGGTATTGATATGCGCGAGTATGGCGTGCAGCGTGGTGGTCTTGCCCGAACCGGTCGGACCCACCACCAGAAAAATGCCGTGGGGATGTTCCACCAGGGCTTTGGTCTCGCGCAGGGTACGTTCGGAAAAATTGAGCTGATCGAGCGGCGGCGGTTTGTTGGAGGCCAGGATACGCATCACCACCGATTCACCATTTACGGTGGGAATGGTGGCGACGCGCAGTTCGATGGGTTTGCCGTTGATTTTCACCACGCACTTGCCGTCTTGCGGACGGCGGCGGTCCGAGATGTCCATGCCCGCGGTGATTTTGATACGCGAGACCACGGCGCGGATATGACTGGCCGGGATGGTCAGGCTGCGCTGGCATTGACCGTCGATGCGAATGCGTACCGAGGAGGGCACTTTGCCTTTGCCGGGTTCGATGTGGATATCGGAAGCGCGCGCGTTGTAGGATTCGCGGATTAGCTGATTCACCAGCTGAATGACGGTGGCCTCGTTTTCATCGACCGCGTTTACTTCTTCATCGGAGAGATCCTCGATGCCTTCTTCGTTGAGGCGATCCACCAATTCGTTGATGTCGACCTTGCCGTCAAGATTGAGGGGGGTTTCGCCGAGAAATTGCCGGATGTCTTCGGGGAGTGCGACCTTGAAGATGTAATTGCGGGCGCGCAGCACCCGTTGGATTTCCATGAGGCGGCGGTCGTCGGTGGGGTCGTCGATCAACACCACCACTTCGTTGCGGTCGCCTTGGATCGGCACCCAGCATTCTTTTTTGAGATAGGCCTCGTTGATGCCTTTCAGGAGTTCCTTGGGTATTTCCACTTCCGGGTCGTAGCCCATGTACGGTACTTGATAGTAACGTTCCAACGAAGCGCCGATTTCCGCGGCGCTGAGATTGGCCTCGGTGAGCAGCAAATGGGTGACCGAAGTGCCTTCCTTGGGCGCGCGTTGCTTGAATTCGTCGAGGCGCTGTTGGGTGAGTTTATCCGACTGCACCAGGTATTCGTACGGATCACGGGTGCCGCCCAATTCGTAACGAAACTGGTTGCCAAGAAAAAAGCCCAATTTGATGGTATTACGCAGTTCCGCGTCGGAAAACGCGCCGCCGCCGCAGCGATTGAGCACCTGGATCACGCCGAACAAGACGTCCTTGGATTTGATGGGCACCACGATCATGGATTGAGTGCGGAAACCACTTTTGAGATCGTAGGACTTGTCAAAACGCAAATTCGGGTGAATATTGGTCAACTCTTCGGCATTGTAGACGTCGGCAATGCGTACCGGTTTTTGGTTGAGCCCCACATAACCGGCGATGGACGAGGTGGAGAGTGCGACGCGGATTTCCTTGATCTCGCTGCCGCTCTTGTATTTCGAGACCAAGGCCGGTTCGGTGCGCGAGCGTTGATAAATGGTGATACGCTCGGCGTTGAGCAGAGAGAGTAAATCCCCCTCGATTTCCGGCATCACATCGCGGAAATTGGCGGATTCCTGAATGCGTTGAATAACCGCGTTGAGCCGGACCTGAAACTCGAGCTGGCGCTTGAGTTGTTCCGGATTCGGTTTTTTCTGAGCTTCGTTGCTGCTGTCAGTCATGCTCATCGTTAGCCGTGTCCATGTCGAATGCGAACGCCAAACGAGAGGCGTTGCCGGCCTAATGTCCCTGCTCACAGTGAAGCGCCAGCACTATCGAGCGAGCCAGGCTAGGGTTTTGAAGCGCGACCCCGCACCCCTTACGGGAATGGGGTATCCGTCATCACTCCCACGAGGGATATCGACTAGACGGGGGAATGCTTGAACATCCAGGTCCCGGCCGGCCGCCCGGCGGATGTCCGCTTTTCCGCCAGCGAGGAGGGGTGGCGGCGAGTCAGCGTGCTGCGTTAACGTATTGAAGCGCAGCGAGAACATTGTCAGGCTGGTGATGTCAGGCCGGCGCTGCCGATGAAGTGGTTCTCGCTCTTGCAGTGGGGTACAAGAGTAAAGTGCGTATGTTCAGACAGCTCATTACGCGGTACCGCGCAATTTATCAGCGGGTGATTTGGGGAACGGCCCTCGAGCGCCTGTCGTGGCCCCGGCGCGCGGCGGTCAATGTCGTGCGTATCATTCAGGCCATCGCCGTCGAGTTGGCGAAAGGCGATCTCACCTTGCGCGCCATGAGTTTGGTGTACACCACCTTATTGTCGTTAGTGCCGCTGCTGGCGGTGAGCTTTTCAGTGTTGAAGGCGTTTGGCGTACACAACCAGGTGGAACCTTTATTATTGAACGTGTTGTCGCCGCTCGGTGAACAGGGAGTCGAGTTCACCCGGCGCATCATCGATTTCGTGGAAAACGTGGAAGTGGGTGTGCTGGGTTCCTTGGGCTTGGCGATGCTGATCTACACCGTGGTGTCCTTGGTGCAAAAGATCGAGAGTGCCTTCAATTTCATTTGGCACATCGATCAACCCCGCCGCCTAGCGCGGCGCTTCAGCGATTACATGAGCGTGATTTTAGTCGGACCGGTACTGGTGTTTTCGGCGTTGGGCATCACCGCCGCGCTGATGGGCACGGACCTGGCGCTGCGTCTGGTGGCCGTCGAGCCTATCGGTACATTGGTGACGATCGCCGGCGCCGCACTGCCCTATGTGCTGGTATGCGCCGCCTTCACTTTCATTTATGTCTTCATTCCCAATACCCGGGTGAATATTTCCGCGGCCTTCACCGGCGGCTTGCTCGCGGGCGTGTTATGGGAGACCAGTGGCTGGTTATTCGCGGCCTTCGTGGCGTCGTCCACTCAGTACACCGCTATATATTCGGGCTTCGCCATTCTCATCACCTTCATGATTTGGCTTTATCTCAGCTGGTTGATCGTGCTGCTGGGGGCGCAAATCGCCTATTATCAGCAACACCCGGCCTTGGTGAACGCCCCCCACGATAACGAGCCGCTCAGCAATCAGGAACGGGAGCGCCTGTCGATATTGCTCATGTTGATGATCGGGTATAACTATTACTACAATCGCGGGCTGTGGACCCAGGATCGCCTGGCGCAGGAGTTGAGCGTTACGCCGAGATCCTTGCAATACCCGCTGGTTATTTTGGAGCGACAGGGGTTCATCAGCCAGACCGGCGACGCGCCGCCCGGCTATTATCCGGCGCGGGACATCGAAACCATCAGCCTCCGTGAGCTGTTGGAGGCGGTCCGCCATGCCGGTGACCCCGCCGAGGAGGAGTGGAGCGGTCGTACTGAGCTTAAGCAGGTCGCGGCGGTGATGCGGCGGGTCGACGAGGCGATCGGTGAGGCGCTGGCCGAACAAACCATCAAGGATCTGGTGTGTGCTCAGCCGCGGCCTCAAGACCATGAGGTAGGGACGGTGACGCAATCAGATCAACGTTCCGGTCACGGCGCCGTTATGAAATGAAGCGGTCCGGTGCGGCGGGACAAGGCTGATAGCGGGTAGTGGAGTAGCGGAGTAACCAATGAGTGACGTGGAGCAGGCGGCGGGGCCGGATGATGTGGGTGCGCATGTGGAGATTTATACCTGGGGTTCTTGTTCGTACTGCCTGGCCGCGAAACGCGTGCTGCAGAAAAAAGAAGTGACTTTTGTCGAGCATGCCATCGACGGCGATGACGCGGCGCGCGACGCGATGATGCGGCGTACCGGCGGACGGCGCACCATGCCGCAGATTTTTATCAACGGCCAGGCCATAGGCGGTTATATCGAACTCCAACGATTGGAACAAATGGGCCAACTCGACGGTTTATTGGCCATGCCGCCGGGCGGGACAGCGTCTTGAATAAGACGGTCGCAGCACGTACTCACCAGTGCCGCTGCACGGCCTATCGGCGCGGCACGCTACAATCACGCGCATTCAAAGGGCGACTCACACGACTCACATGAAAGTCACGATTTATCACAATCCGCGCTGCGGCAAATCACGCGAGACTTTGGCCTTGTTACGTGGACAGGGGATCGAGCCGGTGATTGTCGAATATCTCGATACTCCACCCGATGCCGCCGCGTTGAAAAAGCTGTTGACGACGTTGAAGCTAAAGCCCCGTCAATTGCTACGCACCAAGGAAAAAGACTACCAAGCGCTGGGTCTGGACGATTCGGACTTGAGCGACGACGAGTTGATCAAGGCCATGGTCGAACATCCGCTGCTCATCGAACGGCCGATCGTCGTAGCCGGAGGCAAGGCGGTGCTGGGGCGTCCGCCCGAAAAAGTGCTCGACATTATCTAAATTATCTAAGGGCCGCGAGGCAGACAGGAGCGAGGGTGAATAAACTCAAAAAACTTTCCATATTGTTGTGTTCGGCGGCGCTGATGTTCGCCACAGCGGCGCAGAGTGAGGAGTCAGCGGCTTACTTCGGGGTCAAAGCCGGGGTGTTGTTCCCTGACCTCGACGATTTGGAGGAGGCCTATAACGCCGGCTTGACGGTAGGCTATGGGCGCGGCGCTTTCGCGGGCGAGGCGGAATTCACCACCACGCTGTTTCCCGGTGAGAGCGCGCTGCCCGGCGTGGAGTGGGATATGACCACCTTGGCCTTGTACGGTGTGTATCGCAGCCCCGGTAAAGTTTATTTTAAATTGAAGGCGGGCGGGCTCTACGAACAGGTGACTTTCAATGCCATGGGGGTGAATTTGCAGGATAAGGAAACCGGTGTCAGCGCCGGGCTGGGTATGGGATACCGGATCGATAACCAAGCGCGCGTCGAAGTTGAATACACGATGGTCGACGAGGATGTTTCGCTGCTTACGCTGGGATATTTGTTTTAAGTGTGCCGTGCCATTTCAAATCGCGTAAGTTCAAGCGTCAAGACGCCGGGATCGCCAAGAAAAATCTTCGGCGTTGGACGAGCATGGCTTGGGTTGCCGGCGGTTAAGCCATTTTTTCAGGACGCGCTCATGAAGCCGGCGCTGGGATGCGGCGAGGATCGGCGGCAATTTAGCGGGTCTGCACAAACACAGCGAGGTATGAGTTTTTTATGAAGTTGATCGGCGGTGCCCCGGCGCAGGGTATATGGTTGGGTGTGATGGTGTGGTGCGCCGCGGCTGGCGCGAATAATCCGGTTTTCGCTGCCACCGCGGTGGCGCCGCGCGATTCGGGCGCGGTACAGGCTTCGACGCCGGTGGCGCAACGGCTGGCGTATATCGAAAGCTTGTTGCAATCGCAGACCGGTCTGCGATTGGCCGCTTCCACCGACCCCCAAGTGAAGCAATTACTGTCGCAACTGCGTGAGCGCCTGGCCAAGGCCAAGACCGCGGCGCAGGCTGACGATACCATGCGCGCCGAGCAATGGTCACGCGAAATTATGGTGAGCCTGATGGAGGCTTCGCGGCGTTTACCCGGCAACGATGAAGACGAGCGCCGCGCCCAGCAAATGAGTTATCAGAATTTACGGCAGGGTATCGAGGTGTTTCAGCAGGCGCATCAGCGCAACTCAAGCCGTTTGAGCGCCAAGGAGGGTAAGACCGCGGTGGTGGGTTTCGATGCCGAAACGGTGGCGGGCTGGGTGCGCGACGGCGACCGTGCGGCGCTGGGCGGCGACTACGTGACCGCCAACGCCTTTTTGCTCAACGCCCAGCAGGCGATCACCGCTGCGCTGCGCGACATGCTCAATCACCGCACCCTGGTGCATGAGTTAAAAATCGATACCGCGGAGGACGAATACAACTATGAGCTGCAGCGTTATCAGGGCTACGCGGATTTGATACCCGTGGCCATTGATATGCGTTCCCCGCCACCCCAAACCATCTCCGAAATGCTGGCCGTGATGGACAAGGCGCAATGGATGGTGCAGCAGGCCCGGCTTACCGCCGGCAAAGGGGATTATCCGGTCGCCATCCGCATGCTGCTCGACGCCACCGACGCAGTGCGCACCGCCTTGCGCGCCGCCGGTGTGGATATGTAGCGGATGGCTGTTCGTCGGTGCGCAAAGTGAAGGGGCGAAGCCGCCAAGGTCGCGAATGCTGTTGGTAAAGGCCTGGTGGCGGCGGCGCGCCTTGCGCGATCCCGGCTTTACGTCCGAACAATGGGCGGCGGCAGTGCGGGTCGTGAGTTTGTTGGAAGATTGGCCAGCCGACGCATTGGCACGGCTGCGTGAACATGTGGTTTTTTTTCTGCGCGCCAAGCGATTCACCGCCGCTGGTGGCGGGGAAATCACCGGCGAGCTGCGTCTGTTGGTTGCCATCCAAGCCTGCGTGCCCATACTCCATTTGGATATCGACTATTACACCGGCTGGCGGGAAGTGATCATGTATCCCGATACCTTCGTGACCCGTCACCAGGAAATGGACGAGGCCGGGGTGTTGCACAGCTGGCGGCAGCCGTCGGCCGGTGAGGCCTGGTCTCATGGCCCCTTGGTGTTGTCGCAGGCCGATGTGGAGGAATCCGCGCGGTATCGTGACGGTTACAACGTCGTCATCCACGAAGCGGCCCACAAACTCGATATGCTCAACGGCGACGCCAATGGGTTTCCCCCGCTGCATCGTGAAATGCGCATTGCCGACTGGGTACGGGCCTGGTCCGAAGCGTATGAGATCTTTTGTGAACAAGTGGACCATGACGAAGCCACGGTGCTGGATCCTTACGGCGCGGAAAATCCCGCGGAGTTTTTCGCCGTGATCAGCGAGGCCTTCTTTGAAACGCCCGCCGTCGTGTACGAGCATTTCCCTTCGCTCTATCCGCAGCTCATGAATTTTTATCGCTACGACCCCCGCCGATTGGTCTGAGTATTCCCTCTCCGATGCAAAAAAAAGCGCTGCCCGGGGAGGGGCAGCGCGATCGCTCAAGGAGGGATGAACGAAGACGCTCTACAGTTGGTCAGGATACCCTTCGCGGTTAGGGAAACCGTGGGTGGAAACGGGTATCCAGGAAGGTCCGCCGGGGGACGGGGATCCTCCGCCGGGTACTTAAATAAGTAGCAATCGATGTGCCAAAAAAATCGATCATATATAGATCAATAGCTTGCTTTAATTGTAATTATCCCCACCCCGAAAACAGAGGGTTTTCACTTACGAAAAGTCGCCCACGAGAGACGCGCTCGACCCATTAGTTATTAAGTTTTTGAACGATAAAATAAAAACTTCGTCTCCGAAGAGAGACGGTACAAGTAACAGACGGTATGAGGGGATTGAAAAAACGCCTTACGCGGCCGATAAGTCATGTAAATATTACCTTTAGTTTGAAAGGATGGCAGTCGGAGAACGTATGGGGGACCATGACAAGGTAGTGAACATCAGCGCGCGAACTCCACGGGAGAGCGGGGTTTCCCCCGAGCAGACATTGCTGCTGCGCTGCCGGCAAATCGCCGAGAACGCGCTGCGGGAATCGATCAAGGAGGTGTTCGATAAAACCGATGATCTCCTGTTCGACCGTAGCAATCACCAGGGCGAAGCCGATGACAGCGCCAGTCGCTATTTCGATGCGCTGCGCGAATTGCGGATCAAACGCCCAGTCATTGCGCTGGCTTTTCTCGACGGTGTGATGCGGGAACATGACAACCGTTTGCGCCGTGCGCCGGTGACCCTGGCGGGTAAGTCTGCCGGCCGTACCCCGCAGAGCGGCGGTTTGTCTCTGATCGACGAAAAAGAATTGGAAGAGTCGCTGGCTATCGAAGGAATGGTCAGCAAGGCCCAGGAACGATTCAGCAGTGCCCTCTACGGGCTCAGCCAACGTTATGCTCTGTTGATGGGAGGTATGAGGTTCGAAGCGGAGACCCATCCCTTGGCGCCTGATGCGATTTGCCATGCTTTTCGCGACGCGCTGGGTGGCATCGAACTCGGCGTCGAGATCAAATTGATCATCTACAAACTATTCGAAAAAAACACGGCGAAAAACTTAGGCGACCTCTACGACAAGCTCAACACCCTGCTGGCCGATGCCGGGATATTGCCGCAGCTCAAAGAGTCGGCGCCGACACGTTCGAATAATGCCGCCGCGGAACCCCTCCGCACCGCCGAAGCGGAAGCCGTAAAAGTCATGCCCACCAGTCATAGCTTACTGCCGGTACCCGTATCCGCCCTGTCGGAAATGACCGGCGGCGAGAGCGGTACTGGCGACGGCGCGGACATCTACCACACGCTGCAACGTTTGATGAATCTCAAAAAATACGGCAGCGCGACGCCGGCGGCGGCGGCGGAGGGCGGCGGCTTGATGCCGGGCGGCGCGGCGGCGGCCGGCACCGGGCACGGCGCTTACGGTAGCGGTGGCGCGTTACTGGCGGCGCCAGTGGCAGCCGCGGCGTTGATCGAAGGACTGTCTTTGTTGCAGCAACTGCCGCCCCCGCCGCCGGAAATGACTGCGGGCCATGCCGCCATTGCTTATATCAAATCGAGTCTACTGGAGCGGATCGGCGATTCGGCTGTGGGCAAGACCATCGACCCGGTCACCGACAACACCATCGACGTCATCGGGATGATCTTCGAGTTCATACTTGACGAGACCAGCATCCCGCAATCGGTGAAGCGCCTGCTCAACCAGCTGCAAATTCCCATCCTCAAAGTCGCCATCGTCGACAAGGAATTTTTTGCCAATAAGCAGCATCCCGCCCGCCGCCTGTTGAACAGCTTGGGTCACGCCAGTATCGGTTGGAACGATAAAGACCCGCTCACCCAGCAGCGCCGCTTCGAGAAAATGGAATACTTGGTCGGCCGCGTGCTGAAAGAATACGAAACCGATCCCAGCGTATTTGCCGAATTGCTGGCCGATTTCACCGGCTTTCTTACCGCCGAGGTCGACGATGAAGAGCCTGCTGAAGAATGGGTTCAGGAAGAATCCCCGGCGGTGGCCGGGGAAGAGCGGATCGCGCCAGGCAAGCACGCCTTCGAGATCGTCGAATTGCGTTTGGGCGGCGTCGAGGCGCCGCGTCTCGTGCGCGATTTTCTGCGTAATACCTGGCGGCGGGTTTTGGAGCAAGTAGCCGCCGCCGAGGGTGTGGAAAGCGATGTGTGGCGTCGCCGTGTACAGTTGATGGACGATTTATTGTGGAGCGTGGAACCCAAGCCCGGCGGCGATGAACGGCGGCGCATGGTGGCCTTGTTACCCCGTCTATTGGGCGGGCTGCAAGACGGCATGGGGGCCGTCGGCTGCCAGCCGGTGGAAACCGATGCGGTGCTCAACGGCTTGCAGCCCATCCATATGGCCTGTTTGCGCGGTGAGGCGCCGCCGCCCGATGCCGACGCTGCGGGTCCGCTGCCGCCTGACCGCGCACCGGCTTCCCAGGAAGTGACGGACATGATCCGTTCCATACAGCAAGGTATGGCGCAAGCCGACTCCGTGAACGATAAAGTCGCGGCCGCCGATCTGGAACGACGGCTGGCGCGGACGGTGCACGGTAATGGTTTGCCTGCCACGCCGGAAGAGGAGCCGCTGCTCGAGTTGGCGGAAGATCTCGTTGAAGATGAATTTACCGACCGGAGCCGCACCATGGCCGTTGGCACATGGCTGGAATTCGCACAGGGCGATAAACGCCGCCGCGGCAAACTGGGCTGGAAGAGTGTGGTGCTCGGCCAATATGTATTCGTCGATCGCCGTTACAAAGTGGTGGTGGAATATAGTCTGGCCGAATTGGCCGCCGACTTACGCGCGGGACGCGCCCGCGCAGTGGAAAAAGTCGGGATGTTCGACCGCGCGCTCGATGCAGTAATGCAAGGCCTGATGGCCGGGGCCCACTGAACTACAAAGAACAACTTAAGGAAGCTCTGAATAATTCCATCCTGGAATTCTCAGAGCAAGGAAAGCGAAAAATGTGATTTTCGCTTTCCTTCATTTTCAATGGCCTGCCGCCATTGAAAATGGCGGCACCTCCCTGTGCCGCAGGAACCTCTGAATAAATCAGAGGTTCCTTAAGTAAAGCCACCACTTTAATTTGATCCCCAGCCTGTCCCGCCCCTGCAGGGGCGGTAACGAGACAGGTAGATACTGATAACCGCCTTGGTAGCTGCGCACGTCCGCCGTTTGCCCCGCGACGAGGGAGTCGGTTATCTTGCTTTTGGGCGCGGCCACGCGCCGGGGCTAGGCACAGCAAGAGGATCCTGGCATGACGACAAAACGGACGCGCGGCGGATGGCCGCAGCTTGGGATGCTCATCGGTGCCGTGTGCCTGCTGAGCAGTTGGTCGGCATGGGCGGACACGATGCCGACCTGCATCAAACCCGGTGAGTGGCGGCGCATGGAGGATGGCAAACCCATCACCCACGACGCATTGTTGAAACAGATCGGCCAACATCGGGTGGTGCTGCTGGGCGAGCATCACACCAACGCCGATCACCACCGCTGGCAATTGCAAGTGCTCGCCGGTCTGTTCGCCATGCAGCCCAAGATGGCGATCGGTTTCGAGATGTTTCCCCGCGAAGCGCAACCGGTGCTCGACCGCTGGGTAGCCGGCGAACTGAGTGAAAAGGAATTTCTGCAACAGACCCATTGGCAGAGCGGCTGGCGTTTTGATGCCGGCCTCTATCTGCCCATTTTTCATTTCGCACGCATCAACCGCATTCCCATGTACGCCATCAACGTCAACCCGGCCCTGCTGAGTGAGGTACGCGCCAAAGGTTGGGCCGCCATCGACTCCGCGGCGCGGCAGGGCATCACCGATCCCGCGCCGGCCAGCCGTGACTATCTGGAAATGCTGGCGGGCAGTTTCGTCGCCCACCGTCCGCGCGGTGACCGCGGCGGGTCGCCGGACGAGCTAAAGGGTGAGGACAAGCAGGCCTTCCAGCGTTTCGTCGAAGGACAACTGTTGTGGGACCGCGCCATGGCTGAGACGCTCGCCGCCGCGGCCAAACGCCAACCCGCGCCGCTGGTGGTCGGGCTGATGGGCACCGGCCACATGGTGTACAACTTCGGCGTGCCGCATCAACTGGCGAATTTGGGCGTGACCGACACCGTTTCGCTCATTCCCTGGGACGATCAAATCAGTTGCGAGGAACTGGTGCCCGGCTTCGCTTATGCGGTATTCGGCCTAGCGCCGGTCAGTGCGGAACCCGAACCGGACAAACCGAGATTGGGCGTTTTGCTGGAGCCGTCCGAAGGCAGCGTCAAAGTGGTGAAACTCATCGAGCGCAGCGTGGCCGAGGCCAATGGCGTCAAGGAGGGTGACCGCATCGTGGAAATCGCCGGCGGTCCCGTCGCGGACGTGGATGACATCATTACCAAGGTGCAGGGCATGCTCCCCGGCGCCTGGCTGCCGCTCACCGTACTGCGCGGCGATCAGCGCAAAGAGCTGGTGATGAAGTTTCCGCCGCGTCCATAAGCGCATCGATTAAAAGCAGACCGCGGACTCGCTCAAGCCAATAGTGTGCAGTACGTTTGAGCGTTCGTGCCGGCGCGTCCGGCGGCCGTGAGCGCTTCGCGGTCCGTGTTGCTCGACACGGGTCGAATGGGATGGTGGGATTCGCAAAACATCTTTCGTCGACATTGACCACCAGCAGACCTATCACCCACTACCCGCCACGATCCTATTGCTCAGCCGGCCGATGCCCTCCACCTCGCATTCCACCACGTCGCCCGCCCGCAGAAACTGCGGCGGGGTGCGGGCGAAACCGACCCCGGCCGGTGTGCCGGTGGCGATGATGTCGCCGGGTTCCAGGCTCATGCCCCGCGACAACACGGCGATGGTCTCGGCGATCAGGAAAATCTGCTGCCGCGAGTTGGCCGCCTGCATCAATTCACCGTTGACCCAGCAGCGCAGATCGAGTTGCTGCGGATCGGCGATCTCATCGGCGGTGACGATCCACGGCCCCATCGGACAGGCGCCGTCCAGGCTTTTGCCGAGAAAATATTGTTTATGGCGGAATTGCAGATCGCGGGCCGAGAGATCGTTGACCACCGTGTAACCGAAGACATGTTCCAGCGCATGTTCAGCGGCGATGCGCCGGCCGCCGCGGCCGATGATCACCGCCAGTTCCACTTCCCAATCCAGTTGGGTGGTCACCGCCTCGTCCAGCACGATGTCCGCCGTGGGCCCGGTGACGCTGGTGACGGCTTTGGTAAAGACCACCGAATGTTCGGGCAATACCGGCTCGCGGCCGTGAGCGGCGAGCGATTCCGCGGCGTGATCGGCGTAATTCCAGCCCAGACACAGGATGTTTTTGCGCGGACGCGGGATGGGCGCCAACAGATTCACTTCTTCGAGGGCTACCCGGCAGCGTGGCGGACTGCCGGCCAACTCGGCGGCGAACCGCCGCCAGTGCGGCGGGCCGGCCTCGATCAGTCCCAGCATATCCAAGCCCGCCGTTCCGGCCAGGGCGGGCAGAATGGCGGTCTCGCCCTCCACCGCGCCCAGGTGAATTTGCCCGTGATAGCCGCAGGTGATTAAACGCATCGCTGAACTCCGTTGCCGCCGAATGGCGGCGATTATGGCAGAGGCGGGCCGGACGCCCCAAGCCGGCGCCGGTTTGTGTCTGTTTTCGTGTGGTTGAAACCTCGCGGCGTCTGTGCCGAATCATCCCATCCCGCCGCTCTGGTATATACTCCGGCTTCACTGTGCTATGTAATGAGGACTGCCCTGTTCCCGCGAATCGGGCGGCACTGAATTTTCACTGCAATGCGGAGACATATATGACCCACAAACCGCAGGTCAGCGGCCTACGCCGTCACGACGCCGGAGCCGAGCCCATCTCGCCGCAGGAGCAGTCCTTGGCGCCGCTGGTGCGTGAATTATTGGTGAAGCTGGGCGAAAATCCCGAGCGTGACGGTCTCAAGCGCACACCGGAGCGCATCGCCGCCGCCTTGAGCTTTCTCACCAGCGGTTACGGTCAGACCGTGCAGGACGTGGTGCAGGGTGCGCTCTTCGTCGATGATTGCAACGAAATGGTGATCGTCAAGGACGTGGAGTTTTATTCCCAGTGCGAACATCACATGCTGCCGTTTTTCGGACGGGTGCACGTCGGTTATGTGCCCGACGGCAAAATCATCGGCCTCAGCAAGATCGCGCGCATCGTCGATCTCTTCGCCCGCCGCTTGCAGGTGCAGGAACGCATGACCAGCCAGATCGCCGAAGGTCTCATGGAAGTGTTGTCGCCGCGCGGAGTGGGCGTGGTGGTGGAGGCCAGCCATTTCTGTATGATGATGCGCGGCGTGCAGAAACAAAACAGCTCGACCTTGAGCAGCGCCATGCGCGGCAGCTTTCACGAAGACGCCCGCACCCGCGCCGAATTCATGGATCTGATCCGGCGTTGAAGAATCCGTACCTTGAGCATGTGTGGCTGTGTTTATCCGGTCCGACACTGAGGGAGCGAGTGTTGAACGAGCGTCCCCTCGCCTCTCAGGGTGAGAGATGATGTAATTAGATGAGCAGTCAAAAACAAATAAGGAATCGATATGAGTGATACCTCCCCCTTGTTGGCGGCGCAGGAGAAATTCGCGGCGGCGGTGCCGTTGCGGGTCGTGGCGGCCGAGATGGCGAATTTGCCCGACGCCCTGGGCCGGACGTTATTCGCCGACATCGGCGCGCCCACCGATCTGCCCTCGTATCACCGCGCCATCGTCGAAGGTTTCGTAGTGCACAGCGATGACACCCGCGCCGCCACGGATGCAGCGCCGGTGAGTTTTCAAATCGTGGGCAGCGTGAAGCCCGGTGATGAGCAGTGCCCGCTCTTTGCGCGCGGTCAGGCGGTGGAGGTGGCCACCGGCAGCGTGCTGCCCGGTGGGCCGTATTCCATCGTGCGGATGTGGGAGGCCAAGCGGGAAGGGCAACATTTCACCATCAGCCGGCCTTTTCCGCCGCGCTTTTTCATCGAAGACCAAGGTTGTGATTTGAAACAGGGCAGCGTAGTAGTGGCGGCCGGCAAACTGCTGGAGCCACTCGACCTCGGCAACCTGGCGGCGCTGGGCATTGCTCGGCTCAGCGTGGCGCGCGCGCCACGAGTGACTGTGTATTCCTGCGGCGACGAGGTCATTCCTTATGAGCAAGCCATGCGCCCCGGCCTGATCCGCGACAGCAACTCGGTGATGCTGAGCGCGGCGGTGCGCGCGGCGGGTGGCGAGCCGCTGGCGGGCGGTATCATGCGCGACGATTTCGATGCCTTCGTCCAGGCCGCGTTGCGGGCGCTCGCCCATAGCGACATGCTGCTGATCTCCGGCGGCACCGCCGCCGGCGGACGGGATTTTATTTCCGATCTGGTGCGCGCCCTCGGCGACTTGTTGGTGGACGGGGTGCCGATGCGTTCCGGCCGGCCGCTGATCATGGGCGTGGCGCAAGGCAAACCCATCGTGTGCGTGGCCGGTCATCCGCCCGAGGCCTTGCGCGGATTTAATTTATTCGGCGTGGCGGCCTTGAATCGGTTGCTGGGCCGCAACGCGCCGTTGCCGCTGGACGCGCCGCCTCCCGCTCAATAGTGAGGCGGCGGCGTCTCTTCCCAGGCTTGCGCGATGTTCGGCGCGTTGAGTTCCCGCAGCCGGCCCTTCATGAGCTCCAGCTCTTTGCGTAATTGGGTGATGAGCTGTTGCTGCTCCGCCACCACATCGTTGAGCGCTTGCAGGGTCGCGTCTTGATGGGTGATGCGGATCTCCAACTCGGCTAGGCGTGTTTCGTTGTGTGATTCATTCATGGGTCCTGCACCAAAGTCTGATTGAACGGCCTCCCCGTCAGGGCAGAGGGGATGTAGTCACTCCGGGTTGAGAATCTCTGCGCGGTTATATCCATGCGGTCGCCGCGGCTTGGTTGAGCTTAACGCGCGCTAGTCGGCGCGGCCAGATAGATGTCGAAGCGCGTAGTGCTGCCCATCAATGTCGATGAGGGCGGCGGACCCGCCAAGGCCGCGGCCAGGCGCGGGCGCTTGACCACCACCCTTCGCCGCGCGCCGCGCAGGGCCGCGGCCAGCAGCGCCGGCGCGTCGAGGTCGTCGCCCACCACGGCGCGCAGATAACGCATCTCTTTTTTTACCAAGGCGCTTTTGTCGCGGCCGGGATACATGGGGTCGAGGTACGCCACGTCGGGGCGGTCCTCTTCGGTCAGGGCGGCGAGATAGGCGGCGGCATCGCCGTTCAGCAGATGCATGCGGGCGATGACGGCCGCGCCGGCCGGCAGGTCGCGGGCGCGTTCGATCCCGTCGCGCAGTAGTGCGGCGATGATCGGCGAACGTTCCAGCAGGGTGACCCGGCAACCAAGGCAGGCCAGCATGAAGGCGTCGCGCCCCAGTCCGGCGGTGGCGTCCACCACGCTGGGGGCGGTCAAGCGGTTTTTAATGCCCACCGCGCGTGCCAAGGGTTCGTGGGCGTGGCCGGCTTGGCGCTGGCGATACCCCAGCGTGCCGCTGACGAAGTCCACGTACAACGGGCCGGGCGCGTCGGGCCCCCGGGCTTGTAATTGCAGTACGGCGCCCTGCTCCCCGCTCACGTAACTCAATACGTAGCGATAGACCGTGTCCTGAGGTGAAGCGGCCTCATCGCAACGCGGCAAACCCAAGCCTAGTGCCAGTTGCGCGGCGCGTTCAGCGTAGGCGGGGTCGGTGGCCGCAACGGCGATCTGATGGTGGCGGATATCGGTCATAATGAGGGCGCAGCCTAACGGTGAATGCGGCGGGCCGCAAGGCCGGGTTTAGGCATTAAACGTTGCGAAAGGATATGAAGTCCGGCAACGATTTTTTTAAACGTCGGGACGTGAGATCAAGCGCTCTCGAAGAACAACGGAAATGTCGGCAGTGTGGGGTGTCTGGGGGCGCGGTACGAATTAACGCGAGTGGAGTGCTCGTAAATTCAGTAACAGAAATCTCCCCTCCTTAGTAAAAGGAGGGGTGCCCGAAAGGGCGGGGTGGTTGATGCACTGCGCCTTTGAACCGACCATCCCGGCGCTATCCCGCCATCCCTCCTCAAAAGAGGAAGGGAGGGATGAAATAGCGTGATCTTTCATTGCGCAGCCAATGTTCCAGCAATTACGAAACGCTACTAGCGGGAAAAGAGGAAAATCATGATGGATGTGCGACAGGTGTGCGAGATAGTGATCGAGGCGGCGGGGCGGGAACTGCTGCCGCGTTTTCAGAGTACGGCTCGCCGAGAAAAACAGGACGGCAGCGTGGTGACCGAGGCCGATATCGCGATGCAGTCCCGGCTTAAACAGGGTTTGGCGGCGCGTTGGCCGCAGTATGCTTTTCTCGGCGAGGAGATGAACGAAGACGAACAAAGCGCCTTGTTACGCGGCGACGCGGCGGGGGTGTGGTGCGTGGATCCGCTGGACGGCACCAGCAATTTCGCGGCGGGCATCCCCTTCTTCGCGGTGTCGCTGGCCCTGCTGGTGGGCGGCGAGCCGGTGCTGGGCGTGGTCTACGATCCGCTGCGGCGCGAATGTTTCTCGGCCCGGCGCGGCGGCGGCGCGTATTTGAATGAACAACGCTTGGCCGTCGCGCGGCCATCCATCACCCTCAAACAAGCGGTGGCGATCGTCGATTTCAAGCGTTTGTCGCCGGCCTTGGCGCAACGTTTGGTGACGCAGGTGCCGTATGCATCGCAGCGCAGTTTCGGTTCGGTCGCGCTGGATTGGTGTTGGATCGCCGCCGGACGCGGCGATGTGTATCTGCACGGCAAACAAAACATCTGGGATTTGGCGGCGGGCAGTTTGGTGTTGGCCGAGGCCGGCGGCCAAGCGCTGACCCTCGCCGGCGAACCGGTGTACCGTGCCGAGCTCGCGCCCCGTTCCGCAGTGGCGGCCTTGGACGGAGCGCTGTTTCAGGAATGGCTGGCGTGGCTGGATGTGCCGCGCTGAAGGCGGGCGCTATGCTTGATCCGGCGCTGAAGGCGTTGGCCACTCGCGGCTGCGAGTGCGGTGACTAATCGGCGAAATTTTATTCGAATAATACCCCGCGGTTGCCGCAGGGACGTTGGCGATGGGGTTTCAATAAGGGAAGCAGCACAGCGCTCCCCTTTGATCGCTCGCGAGGATTCATACTTCGCGAGCGATCAGATTTGCTTTATTCACAGTGCTTAGGGGGCGGCGGCCGGCGCTTCGCGTTGCATGTCTTCCAGATGGCGCTGCATCTGTTCGCGCATCTTTTGTCGTGTCTCTGCGTCCATCGGCATGGAGGAGTGGGCTTCCGGGCTGGGCATGTCACGCATCATTTGTTCCATGATCTTGCGCGGATTGGTGACGGTGTAGTCAGCGGGGATGGCGAAGCTGCCGGCGGGAAAACCTTCCACCGTGCGGATAGCGGTGATCTCATGCACCACTTGGCCCTCGTTGTCGATGACTCGCATGGGCAGGCCGAGCCGGGTGTATTCGGTGTCGGCCACGTCCTCGGCTGCGGCGCAGGGTTCGCGCACGGGATCGTCGTCACCGGCCGCCTGGCCTTGCGAGAACAGCAACATGGCCTGGATGAAGCGTCGCACGTCGTCGGAAGTTAAGGTTTGCGGCGCGACCAAATGTTCACCGCAGGGCGCGCCCGCCGCGCTCAACAGGTAATGTTCGGTGGGGTAGCCGGCGACCGCGGGGCCCGTGCCTTTCTTCATGAAGGTGACCGCCGGCTTGGCGGGGTGGTGCGGCGTTTCCGTCGGCGCGGGATGATCGGGGGCGTCGCTCAAATCCACCACTTGTTTTTGTTCGCGGTCGACGGCGTAGGCCTGGTTGTTGGCCAGATTGAGCAGGAGATATTCGGCGGGTTCGCCGTCGCCGTATTCCATGCGCGCCCAGTCGCCGTCGATCATGATGCGGTGGCTTTCGCCGCCTTCGTCCTTGCCTTCGATCAAGGTGGCGGCGAGGCCCGGTGTAGCGGCGGCGGTCAGCAGCAGGGCGAGGATGCGGTTGCGGATCGGCATGTCAAGTCTCCCAAAAAAGTGGCGGTAGTCTAACACGCGGCCGCGAGCGGTACAGCGGCGCCGCGCCGCGCCTAGTGTAGTGCGCGCAAGATGAAACAGTTGCTTTGAGCTGAAAGAACAAATTGTTTCATTACTCCGCTCATCAATAGATGAGGGGAGATTTCTGTTCCTAAATTTACGACGTACTCCACTACGCGCCTGGTAAAGAGACGCTGAGTTTCGCGCCGCCCAGGCCGCTGGTGGCGATGGTGAGTTTGCCGCCGTAGGCACGCACGATGTCTTGCACGATGGCCAGGCCGATGCCGTTGCCGGGATGGCTGGCGTCGTCCCTCACGCCCCGCTGCAGCACGGCGCTTGCTTTGTCGGATGCGATGCCGGGGCCGTCGTCTTCGATGCACATGTACAGACCCGGGTGATGGCCCGGGTTGTCATGGTTGGTGTGCATGGTGATGTCGACCCGCTGCTTACACCACTTGTAGGCGTTGTCCATGAGATTGCCCAGCAGTTCCAGCAGATCGCCTTCGTCGCCGCTGAAATGCGCGTCACCGCTGATATTGATGCGGCAGTCCACGTGTTTGTCGGCGTAGACTTTGTTCAGCGAGTTGACGACTTTGCGGACCAGCGCGTCCGCCGCCACCGGTGCCGCCAGCGGCAGCCGTCCCGAGGTGGCGGCGCGCTGCAATTGGTAATCGACGATGTCGGTCATGCGTTGCACTTGCTCGTTGGCCGTGGCGCCGAGAGGTGAGTCCGGCGCGTTCTCCAATTCGCCGCGCAATACCGCCAGCGGCGTTTTCAAACTGTGCGCCAAGTCACCCAAGGTATGCCGGTAACGTTCGAGGTGTTCGCTCTGGCTGGCGAGCAGGGCGTTGAGGTTGTCGGTGAGGCCGCGCATTTCGCGCGGATAATGCCCTTCGAGCCGGCGTTGTTTGCCGGCTTCGATGGCGGCGAGGTCTTCGGCGACCTTGCGCAGCGGCGCCAGACTCCAGTGCAGAATGAAACCCTGCGCGGTGAGCAGGACCAGCGCCACGCCGCCCAGCCAGCCCCACAGGGTATTGCGGAAATCGGCGACCTGGGCGTTGTAATTGATCATGTCCTCCGCGGCGGTGAAAGTGTAACCCTCGCTCATCTCTTCGCTGAGATCAAAGGTGACGCCGATGGCGAAGGCGTAGAGTTCATGGCCGTCGAGAAAACCGTGGCGGAATCGCTTATCGCCCGGCGGCACGTCGCTGATCAACTCTGCGTCGAGTTCCTGCATCGACGGCGAATGCCAGTGCTGTTGGCCGTCGTTGCTGGTGATCTGGGCGTAAAGCCCGGAGCCGGTGTTGTTGTAACGGGTTTCCGGCAGGGCGGCAGGCATGTGCAGTGCGCCGTCGGCACTCACTTCGACGGCGGCGATCAGGCCCAGCGCCTGGGCCTGCAGGCGCTCCTGCAAGGCCTGTTCGGTCTTGTCGCGGAATACGTGGTCGAGGGTATAACCGGTGACGCCGAGAAAGGCGGCCAGCACGATGCTGCCGGCGATCAACAGGCGGACGGTGAGCGAGAACATCAGGCTTTGCCGCGTTCGGCGGCGAGACGATAGCCGCGTCCGCGCAGGGTTTCGATGAGGTTGATGCCGTTGCCGGGATCGAGTTTGCGGCGCAGCCGGCCGACGAAGACCTCGATGACGTTGCTGTCGCGGTCGAAGTCTTGTTCATAAATGTGTTCGGTGAGATCGGTTTTCGACACCACTTGGCCGGTGTGCAGCATGAGGTATTCGAGCACTTTGTATTCGTAGGTGGTGAGTTCCACCGCCGTGCCGTTGACCGCCACCTCATGGGTGGCGGTATTGAGGGTGATCGGACCGCATTCCAGCACCGGTTGTGACCAGCCGGCCGCGCGCCGCACCAGCGCCCGCAAACGCGCCAGCAGTTCTTCCATGTGAAACGGCTTGACCAGATAGTCGTCGGCGCCCGCTTCCAGGCCCTCGACTTTTTCCTGCCAGCGGCCACGCGCGGTGAGAATCAAAATCGGAAAGGATTTGCCCGCGGCGCGGGTCTGGTGGATCACTTCTATCCCCGAGAGTTTTGGCAGGCCGAGATCAACGATGGCCGCATCGAAGGCGTATTCCTTGGCGAGATAAAGCCCGTTTTCGCCGTCGGCCGCCCCGTCCACCGCGTAGCCTTCTTGTTTCAAGCGGCTTTTGAGTTGGCCGAGTAAGCTGTCCTCGTCTTCAATGACCAATATCCGCATCGGTAGTTTTCCATCGTGATGATTTGATACCCGTTAATGCCCGGCGGGTCGGTCAACGATAACACGATTCGCGGCGGGGCCCGCCCCGCCGCCCGATACTACTATTCAATAGGCGGGTGAGACGTCGACCCGGAGCTTGATCCACTCGCCCGGCTCGTAAGGCATGCGGGTGGTGTAGTCGCGGCCATGGTAGCGATAGGTGACGCGATAACCTATCACCCGCTGTTCTTCATATTCGTCGTGGGTGACGCGGCAGCGTTGGGCGGTGACGCGCTCGGCATCGCCGCCTCGCGTAGCTTCGTGCGCGATGGAGGCGCCGAGCAGGGCGCCGGCCACGGTCATGGCGTCCTTGCCCTTGCCTTCGCCGAAACGGTTGCCCACGACGCCGCCGGCAATGCCGCCCAGTATCGTTCCGGTCGCGCTGGGGCTGCGCCGTTCATACTGCGTCTCTTCCCAGCATACGCGTTGCGGGCTGGAGTAGGTGACGTTCTCGAAAATGGGTTGGCTGTCCACCACCCGGGCGTAATCGCCGTGCCTATCATGATCACGATCATGATGGCGGCGAAAGTGGTCTCTGTCGCGGTCGGCGTCGGCGGTTTGGGCCAGCATGAGCAGGGGCAGGGCAAGGGCGGCGGTCAATGTGCGATTCATGGCGCTTCTCCTATTTGATGTTTGAGTCCCGATTTCAGTGTAAGCAGGGCATCCTGAATGCCGTCTGAATTATTGCGCGCAAAAAAAAGCGCGCCGGGGGGCGCGCTGGAAGGAGGGAAATTACAGTGTGGTTGTTATTTGGCGATGGACAGGACGAAGTCCACCAATGAGGCGATGTCGGCATCGGCGACTCGGGGTGAGTAAGGAGGCATGGGTACGCCGCCAGTGACTTCGGTCCAATTGCCTTTGCCGCCGGCCTTGACCTTGGCTACCAGGCGATCTTTGGCGCCGGCATCGCCTTTGTATTTGGCGGAGACGTCTTTCCAGGCAGGGCCGACGACTTTTTTCTCCACGGAATGACAGGCCAAGCAGCCGCTCTTTTTCGCCAGTTCCAGGGATGCGGCTTCATCCGCGAAAGCCGCGGTGTTGACGGCGGTGCTGGCGGCGACGGCGAGGCCGAGGGTCAATAGAAATTTCTTCATTTAGTCTGCTCCTTTGAAAGATAAGGCGGTTTGGGCTTGTTGCCCACGCGCCAGAACTGTGCGCCATTCCTTAGCCGGAGCGCGACGATAGTCAGTGGGCGATCGCAATCCGGTTCAGGCGATGATCAAGATAAGTGAAGGCAGCTGAACAAACCCTGAATGGCGCGGACCACCACTGCCAGCCGATAAACCCACCATTTTAGTAGGATTTAGTCCACCTAAATATAAATGTAAGTAAAGACGGGATGGGTTAATCCGATACAGGGATAGGCCGCCTGTTGGGGTGGGCGCGCCGTTCTGTTCGGAGATGAGTATGCGATACCTGCTTCCGCGTTGGTTTCTCGCCTTGAGTATCCAGTGGAAACTTCAGTTCGGCTTCTTTTTGGTGACGATGATCACGATCGTAGTCAACCGCTGGGTGGGCTACGGCGAACTTGAAAAGCTGATCGCGATCGCCCATGCCAACGGCGCGTCGGCGGCGATGCTCCAGCAGTTGGATCTGCGTTTGAACGCCTACGTCACCGCATCGGTTTGGCAGTCGGGCATCGAGTTCATTATTTTGTTTTTCGTGATCTCGCTGCTCGCCAAATTATTTTCCCGGCCCATCAAAAATCTCTGCCGCGCCTTAGAAGGTATCGAGAAAGGCGACCTGACTCATGCGGTGGAGAATCACTCGCTGGACGAGATCGGTATACTCGAGCACAGCTTCAACGCCATGTTATCCAATCTCACCGATATCATCCGCAACATCGATGACAACAGCAAGCAGATGGCGCAGTCGGCCTACCAAGTAGCGACTATTTCCCACGAGATCGCCAATGTCAGTAAAAACGAGCACAGCCGCTCGGAAGAGGTATCTTCCGCCACCGAGCAGATGCGCAATATTTCCGTGGCGGTACAGCAACTCGCTGAAGAGGCCAACAGTCGCTCGGTCGAAACCGAGAAGTGCGCGCGGGTCGGTATCAGCACCGTGCATCGCAGCATCAGTGAGATGGCGGTGACGGTGAGCGAGGTCGATCGCGCCGCGCACGAAATGAACCAGCTCAAGGAGGCCTCTCAGCAGATATTCAATATCCTCAGCACCATACACGCCATCGCCCAACAAACCAACTTGTTGGCTTTGAACGCGGCCATCGAAGCGGCGCGGGCCGGCGAGGCGGGCCGCGGATTCGCAGTGGTGGCCGATGAGGTGCGCAGCCTGGCGGTGCGTACCACTGAGTCCACCGGCCAGATATCGGTCATCATCGGTGATTTAAATCACCGCGTCGAACGGGTGTCCTCCGCCATGGTGGGAGTGGTGGATCGGGTCAATGCCAGCCAGGAAATCGCCCGCGCCACGTCGCAGGCCATTGAAGGCGTAGTGCGGGAGATCGTGCAAACCGCGCAGGCCAACCAGAAAATTTCCAGTGTCAGTATCGAGCAGATGGAGCAGTTTCAATTACTGCGTTCGAGTCTGGATCGCCTCTTCGAAACCTTCAAGGAGAGTTCGGCGAAGGTGGAGACCACCGCTACCATCGGCGACGACCTTTATAAAGT
This sequence comes from Gammaproteobacteria bacterium, assembly GCA_023266095.1. Taxonomy (GTDB): domain Bacteria; phylum Pseudomonadota; class Gammaproteobacteria; order DRLM01; family DRLM01; genus CAKKSB01. Next base: position 29,089 of record JAHFRV010000003.1, read on the forward strand.
GTCGGAAAGTTTGAGCGGCCTGCTTTCTCAATTCGTCTACGAGCGCCACGAGACCATTGAGGCGGCGCAGCAGGAAAAACGCCGCACGCCGCGCATCGAACGGCATTTGCGGGTGCGGGTCGTCCAGCAAGACTTGCTGCGTGAAAGCATTTGCAAGGATATGAGTATGACCGGTCTGCAGTTGAGGTTGAAGGAGCGGTTACAAGACGGCGTGCCGCTACAGCTGGAGATATTCACGCCCTATAACAAGTTGAGCGAGTATGAAGGACAAAAACCGCTGACGCTCAGTGCGCGCATCGCCTGGCAACGTCAGGGGGCTGAGGGCTGGTTGTGCGGCATGGAGTTCGAGCGGATGAGCGAAGCGCAGTTGCGGCGTATTCAAGCGTGTTTTCATTATTTCAATAAAAAAGCCGACTTTGACGACGCGCAGCGGACTCGCCGAGCCGATTGAAGGGTGCCGCCCGTCAGCTGCGGCCGGGCGGGTTTGGTAACCCGGCTGACGGTCGCGACCAGGCATCCTGTTTTGTTATTAACTCGACGATATTCATCGCCGGTTTAATAACGGTAAGCTCTCGTAAAATCCACGGAGTATAATCGCCCGGTCAGCGGTGCCGTCGGCTACGTCCATGCCAGTTGGCGCCGGGGTCGGCGGGGTGGCTTGCCGGGAGAAATAATCGAGAGGTGTGCGGGTGAAAATAGGAACGCCTTTGAGTCCGGGCGCGACGCGGGTGATGTTGCTGGGTGCCGGCGAGTTGGGCAAGGAAGTGATCATCGCCTTGCAGCGGCTGGGAGTGGAAGTGATCGCGGTGGATCGTTATCCCAACGCACCGGGACATCAAGTGGCGCATCGCGCCCACGTCATCGACATGACCGACCCGCGGGCGGTGCGGGCGGTGGTGGAAGAGGAACGGCCGCATCTCGTCGTGCCGGAGATCGAGGCCATCGCCACCGAGGTGCTGGCGGCCATCGAGCGGGATGGTCTGGCGGAGGTGATACCCACCGCCCGCGCCGTGCAGTTGACCATGAACCGTGAAGGCATCCGCCGCCTCGCCGCGGAAGAACTGGAACTGCGCACCTCCCGTTACGCCTTCGCCGAAAGCCTCATTGAGTTGAAGTCGGCAATCGATGGCGCCATCGGCTATCCCTGTGTGGTCAAGCCGGTGATGTCTTCGTCGGGCAAGGGCCAGTCGGTGGTCAACGATCCGCGCGAGGTGGCAGCGGCCTGGGACTACGCCATGAGTGCGGGACGCGTCGCCAAAAGCCGGGTGATCGTCGAGGAGATGATCACCTTCGATTACGAGGTCACGTTGCTCACGGTGCGCGCGGTGGGCGACTCGGGTCAGGTGGAGACCTTTTTCTGTGAGCCCATCGGCCATGTGCAGATCAAGGGCGATTACGTGGAAAGCTGGCAGCCGCAATACATGAGCCCCAAGGCCTTGGCCAAGGCGCGGGAGATCGCCGGCAAGATCACCGCCAACCTGGGCGGCCGCGGCGTGTTCGGCGTGGAGTTGTTCGTGAAGGGCGATGAAGTGTGGTTCAGCGAAGTCAGTCCGCGTCCGCACGACACCGGCATGGTGACCATGGCCAGCCAGGTCTTGAACGAGTTTGAACTCCATGCGCGGGCCATCCTCGGCCTGCCGGTGTCGACTGCTTTGCTGGCGCCGGGCGCCAGCGCAGTGGTGTATGGACAGTTGACGGAGACCGCCATCGCCTTCGAAGGCATCGATGAGGCCTTGCGGATCGCCGGCGTGGACCTGCGGTTATTCGGCAAGCCGGAATCCTTCGAGCGGCGGCGGATGGGCGTGGTGCTGGCGCGTGCCGACAACGTCCCGCAGGCGCGGGAGCGGGCCAAGCAGGCGGCGGCCAAAATCCGACCGGTGAGCGGCGAAATTCCGATGAGCGATCTGGGCGCGTGATATGAAAACCGGACTCATCGTCATTGGTGATGAGATCTTGTCGGGCAAACGGCAAGACCGCCACTTTGCGCGGACCATCGAGTTGCTGCGCGAGCGGGGGATGGAGCTCGGCTGGTGCCGGATCGTAGGCGACGACCCGGCGCTGATCGTCGCCACCTTGCGGCAGACCATGGCGAGTCCCGATCTGGTGTTCAGCTGCGGCGGCATCGGTGCCACGCCCGACGATCACACCCGCCTTTGCGCGGCACGCGCCGCCGGGGTGGAATTGGCGCGGCATCCTGAGGCGGTGGCGGAAATGGAGGCGCGTTTCGGGCCGGGCCTCTCGCCCGCCCGCGACTTGTTGGCCCACTTGCCGGCGGGCAGTCAAATCATTCCCAATCCGTACAACCGGGTGCCGGGCTTCAGCATGGGCCATCATCATTTTCTGCCGGGATTTCCCGAGATGGCGTGGCCGATGATGGCCTGGCTGTTGGATCACCGTTATTCCCACCTGCATCGCGCCGCGCCGGACAGCGAGCGCATCCTGATCGTGCAGGCGCGCGAGGGGGAATTGCTGGAGATGATGGAGGATTTCGTCGCGCGTTATCCGGCGTGCCGCTTGTCGTCCTTGCCGGAATTGGGGCGGGAGCCGGTGTTGGAACTGGGTGTGCGCGGCGCTTCCGCCGAGGTGGAGGCGGCGCTGCATTATTGGCAGGCGGGTTTGACGGCGCGCCATATCGTGTGGCGGGAAAAGTCACAATAGATCGAGTCACGGGAGATGATGATGAAAGTCCGAGAATTGCTCGAAGGTTGGCAGGACAGCAGCGCCGGCCGGCGCGTGACCAAGGAACTGTGCGTGCCGCTGCCCTTGTACGATCTCGCGCGTTTGATGGCCTTGGCGGAGTTGTATCCGGGCCGCGACCAGGCGCAGTTGCTGGCGGACTTGTTGTCCTCCGCACTGGACGAAGTGGCGGCGGCCTTTCCCTATGTGCAAGGCGGCAAGGTGGTGGCGGAAGACGACTACGGCGATCCACTTTATGAAGACGCCGGTTTGACGCCGCGTTTTTTGGCGCTGACACAAAAATATTTGAGTGCGTTGGAAACGGAAGCGGGGGAAGTTTGAGTCTCGGCGCTTGAATGACTTCTCAGATGATCATTAATAAACCGGTACTTCATCCGGACTCCCTGGCAAAGTACCGGGCGGCCTTGCTAAGAACCACCTGCCACAACGCCTATGTCTTGCGACTGTAGTATCTGATCGATACCGTGCGGCACGGCGGTGACGCTGTTGAATGACGCGGTCAACGTGAAACACGCTGTAACATGAGTTTGCCTCTTCGCGCCTTGGTCTTGGATATGTTAAACCGCGCCGAGCCGCTGCAAGGCGCTGAACACCGCCTCCGGACTCACCAGTTCCATGCAGCTGTGATGGCTGCAATGTTTGCGATAACAGTTGATGCAGTGAATGTCCGCTTGCAGGGCCAGCACATTGTCGCCGAGGGGTTTGACGCGGCGCGGATCGGTGGGGCCGCACACCACCACCTGCGGGGTCGTGGTGCTGGAGGCGACGTGGGCGGTGCCGGTGTCGTTGGCGACGATGCAACCGGCGTTTTCACAAATCGGCACCAAATCGAGGATCTCAGTGAGTCCGCAGAGATTGACCGCCCAATCACCGCAGGCCTGCCGGATGCGTTGGCATTCTTCCATTTCATCTTTGGCGCCGAGGATCACGATGCGCTCATAGCCCGCCTCGCGCAGAGACAGAGCGAGGGCGCTGTAGCGCAAGGCGCCCCAGCGTTTGAGATAACCCGCCGCCTGGCAGCCGGGCAGGAATACCGCGTAACGGCTGTCGGCGCCGAGGCCGTGGCTGCTCATTAGTTCGGCGGCGCGCCGGCGATGACGCGGCGGTACGAACAGCGCGGGTCGCGGCGTAACGGTGGGAATGCCGCCCGCCCGCAGTGCGGCGCGCAGATGCTCGAAGGCGTGCATCGTGGAGGCTTGCGGACCGGGCGCGATATTGTAGGGAAAACGGCGATGGGTGCCGAGGCGATAGGGCACCCACGCGCCGCTGGCCAGCAGCAGGCCGTGCAGGATGCGGGCGCGGTCGGTGGATTGCAGATCGACGATCAAGTCGTAGTGTTCGCGCCGCACTTCGCGCAGCCATTGCAGCATGGCGCGTGCGCCCTCGCGCAGTGGGATGGCGATGACCTTGCGGAAGCGCGGATCGTCGTGGAACAGCGGCGCCCATGGCGGCAGGGTATTGACGTCGATCTCCGCTGCGGGAAAGGCGCGGCGCACGTCCTCCATCAAAGCGGTGCTGATTACCACATCGCCCATCGCACTCCACTTCATGATGAGGATGCGGCGGATCTCGCCGCGCGCCGGCAGGTCGATCATGCGCTCATTCCCGGTAGACATCGGGTGCTCCCGGTGGACGGGTCTTGAAGCGGCGGTGCACCCACAGATATTGCTCGGGGATACGGCGCACTTGCGCCTCGATGGTTTGATTGATGCGGGTGGCGTCGGCGATCAGGTCGCCGCTGGGGTAATCCGCCAGCGGGGGCTGGAGGGTGAGGCGATAACCCGCATCGCCGGGCAGACGCTGCGCCAGCAGCGGGATCACCGGCGCACCGCTGGTCTGGGCGATGCGCGAGGTGGCCGTGATGGTGGCGGCGGGCACACCGAAGAAGGGCGCGAAGCCGCTGAGCTTGCCGGCGTAGTTTTGATCGGGGGCGTACCACAGCGCCTGATTGTTTTTGAGGGCGCGGTACATGGCGCGCATATCGGTGTGGGGGACGATGGCGGCGCAATAACGGCGGTGCGCCGCTTCCTGATAACGCTGGTAGAGCGGATTTTTATGCTGGCGATAAGTGGCGTGCAGCGGGGTGTGCATGGACAATAGCCGTGCGATCAATTCCATGGTGGTGAAGTGACCCATCAGCACGATGGCGCCATTGCCTCGCGCGTAGGCGGCGTGCAGGTGTTCGAGGCCTTCTACTTGTACCCGCGGCCGTAATTTTTCCGTGGCGGTGAACCAGCTCATCGCGGTTTCGACGACGGCGAGGCCCACTGATTCGAGGTGCTTGCTGAGTAACCGGCGCCGCTCGCTGTCGCTGAGTTCCGCCAGGCAGAGGCGGAGATTCACTTCGGCTATATGACGGCGGCGTCCGCCGACGATGTTCAGCAGACGCCCCAGCCCGCGCCCCAGTGCGAGCTGCGCGCGGAAGGGTAATTGCGCCAGACACCACATGAGACCCAGCACCAGCCAAGTGGGCCAGTAGCGGGGTGATAGAAAACGCGAATTGGCGGGCGGGGTATCGGTCACGATGAATGGACGAAATGCATAAGCGCGCATTCTACCGGCCGTGCCCGCCGCCGCGCAAAGGTCGGCGTGTTGCCAAGAACGGTATTGATAAAGCCTCACGCGACAGACCATGTACTCCGCCGGTTCAGGCCGCCAACCCTCCTTGAAAAGGCAGAACCACCCCGTCCGCTTCGCGTCCACCCCTCCTTTATGAGGAGGGGTGCCCCGACGGGGCGGGGTGGTGAAGGATGTGGCATTGTCAATGAATGTCTTAGTAAGATACGCGCCAACCGAGAGGCAGCGATGACGATCCATATTCCCAATTTCGACAAGGCCCGCGTGCTGGTGGTCGGCGATGTGATGCTCGACCGGTATTGGCATGGCACGACCTCGCGCATCTCGCCCGAGGCGCCGGTGCCGGTGGTGCGGGTCGAGCAGGCCGAGGATCGTCCCGGCGGCGCGGGCAATGTGGCCTTGAACATCGCCGCGCTGGGTGCGGTGGCCAGCCTGATCGCCGTCACCGGCGAGGACGAGGCGGCGCGCACCCTCACCCAGCAGCTCAGCGTCGCGGGCGTGACCTGTGATTTCGAACGGCTGCCCGGCGTGCCGACGGTGACCAAGCTGCGGGTCATTTCGCGGCACCAGCAGTTGATACGCCTCGATTTCGAAAGCAGCCTGCCGGGCTTCGCCCCCGCCGTGCTGATCGCCCGTCTACGCGAGGCCCTGCCCGCTACGGATGTCGTGCTATTGTCCGATTACGGCAAGGGCGCGCTGGCGGCGGTGGGCGAATTGATCGCGGCGGCGCGCGCCGCCGGCAAACCGGTGCTGGTCGACCCCAAGGGCCGCGACTTCAGCCTCTATCGCGGCGCGACGCTGGTGACGCCCAACCTCGCCGAGTTCGAGGCGGTGGTGGGCGCCTGCCGCGATCAAGATGAGTTAGTGAATAAAGGTATGGCCTTGCTGGAGGCGCAGCAATTCGAGGCGCTGCTGATCACCCGCGGCGAACAGGGCATGACGTTGCTGCAACGCGGCAAAGAAGCATTACACTTGCCCACCCGCGCGCGCGAGGTGTATGACGTCACCGGCGCCGGCGACACGGTGATCGCCGCGCTGGCGGCGGCGCTGGCGGCGGGCGAATCCTTGCCGCAGGCCACCGCCTTCGCCAATCTCGCCGCTGGCATCGTGGTGGGCAAGCTGGGCACGGCGACGGTGAGCGTGCCGGAGATCCGCCGCGCCCTGCGCGAAGACTTCACGCCGGAACGCGGCGTGTTGAGCGAAGAACAATTGTTGGCGGCGGTGGCCGACGCCCGCGCCCACGGCGAGACGGTGGTGATGACCAACGGCTGTTTCGACATTCTGCATGCCGGGCATGTCGCCTATCTGGAGGCGGCGCGTAAACTGGGTGATCGGTTGATCGTCGCGGTCAACGATGACGATTCAGTGCGCCGTCTCAAAGGCGCGACGCGGCCGCTGAATAGTTTGGATCACCGCATGGCGGTGGTAGCGGCCTTGAAGAGCGTGGATTGGGTCGTGCCGTTTTCCGAAGACACGCCGGAGCGCTTGATTTGCAGAGTGCTGCCGGATTACCTGGTGAAGGGTGGCGATTACCGGCCCGAACAAATCGCCGGCCAGCGTTGCGTCACCGAACACGGCGGCGAGGTGGTGATCCTCGATTTCATCGAAGGCCATTCCACCACCCGGATCATCGAGCGTTGCAAACTGTGAGGAGATGCCTGTGATCATCGTGACTGGTGGCGCCGGATTTATCGGCAGCAATCTGGTGCAGGCGCTCAATGCGCGCGGGCGTGGTGACGTGCTGGTGGTGGATAATCTCGAACGCGGCGAGAAATTCGTCAACCTTGCCGATTGCGACATCGCCGATTACCTCGACAAAGACGACTTCATGACTCGCGTCGAGGCGGGCGGCGAGTTCGGCGGCAAGATCGAGGCGGTGTTCCATCAAGGCGCCTGTTCCGCCACCACCGAGTGGAACGGCCGTTATCTGCTGCGCAACAACTACCAATACTCGAAACGTTTGCTGCATTATTGTCTCGAGCGGCGTATCCCGTTCGTCTACGCCTCGTCGGCGGCGGTGTACGGCGCCGGGCCGGTGTTCAAGGAGGGACGCGAATACGAGGCGCCGCTCAACGTCTATGGCTATTCTAAATTTCAGTTCGACGCTTATGTGCGCGGGATATTGCCGCAGGCGTCCAGCCAAGTCGCGGGGCTGCGTTACTTCAATGTCTACGGTCCGCGCGAGCAGCACAAGGGCGGCATGGCCAGCGTGGCCTTTCATCTCAACAGGCAATGGTTGAACGGCGAGCACTTGAAGTTGTTCGAGGGCTGCGACGATTATGATGACGGCGAACAGCGCCGCGATTTCATCTATGTCGGCGACGCGGTGGACGTCAATCTCTGGTTGCTCGATCAGACGGCGGTGTCCGGCATTTTCAACGTGGGCACCGGCCGCAGTCAGACTTTCAACGACGTGGCGCGGGCGGTGATCGCCTGGCACGGCGCCGGCGGGATTGAATACATCCCCTTTCCCGAATCCTTGCGCGGGCGTTATCAAAGTTTCACCGAGGCGGACATCGGCGCCTTGCGCGCCGCCGGGTATGACAAGACGTTTCTCAGTGTGGAGCAAGGCGTGAAGTTGTATCTCGATCAACTCAATCGCGGCCGGGTGCAGCCATGAACGACTTGGACTTGCAGCGGTCGGTGGCCGAACATCGCGCCGCGGTGGACGCGGTACTGCGCCTGGCGCCGCGCTTGGAGGCGGCGGTGGCGCTGCTCCGCGCGACCTTCACGGCGGGGCGGCGTTTATTCATCTGCGGTAACGGCGGTTCGGCGGCCGATGCCCAGCACCTCGCCGCCGAACTCACCGGCCGTTTCGAAAAGGAGCGGCGCGGTTATCCCGCCGTCGCGCTCAATACCGATAGCTCGGCGCTCACCTCCATCGGCAACGACTACGGCTTTGAGCAGGTTTTTGCCCGCCAGCTGGAAGCGCTGGCCGGCCGCGACGATCTATTGATGGCGATCAGCACCTCCGGCAACTCGCCCAATGTGGTGGCCGCGGTGCAACGGGCCCGTGCGCTGGGCCTGAACAGCATCGGCTTGTTGGGGCGCGACGGCGGGGTCTGCGCCGAACTGGTCGATGTGCCGCTGGTGGTGGACGTGCCGCGTACCGCGCGTATCCAGGAGGCCCATATTCTGATCCTGCATTTGTTATGTGAGGGTTTGGATGGGTGAGCGCTTGAGACGCGTGACGCTCTCTCGCCCGCTTTGAGAATGGATCACCTTGCGCTACCTCTACAGCCTGCTGCTCTATTTGCTGATCCCCGCCGTCATCGCGCGCCTGCTGTGGCGCAGCCGCCGCGCGCCTGCCTATCGCCGCCGCTGGGCGGAGCGCTTCGGTTTCATTACGCCTTTGCCGGTCGCCGATGTGGTGTGGGTACATGCGGTGTCGGTGGGCGAAACCTTGGCGGCGGCGCCGCTGATCAAGGCGCTGGTGGCGCGCGGGGTACCGGTGCTGGTGACGACGACCACCCCGACCGGTTCGGACCGGGTGCGGGCCTTGTTCGGCAATAGCGTGCAACACCTGTATTGCCCCTATGATTTGCCCGATGCGATGCGGCGTTTTTTGCGGCGGACCCGGCCCATGCTGGCGATCATCATGGAAACCGAGTTGTGGCCCAATCTTTTCCACGTCTGCGCCCGGGAAAAAATTCCGTTGATCGTCGCCAATGCCCGCATGTCAGAACGTTCGGCGCGGGCCTACGGCCGGCTGGCCAGTTTTACTCGCGCGATTCTGGCCGACGTGACGCTGGTGGCGGCGCAGGGCGAGGCCGACGCCGCGCGGCTGCGGGCCTTGGGTGCCCGCGACGTGCGGGTGACGGGCAATATCAAATTCGATCTGCATCTCCCCGCCAGTTTGCTGGAGCAGGCGGCGGTATTGCGCCGTGCCTGGGGCGAGGACCGCTTGGTGTGGGTGGCGGCCAGTACCCACGCCGGCGAGGATGAGCAGGTATTGGATGCCTTCGCGCGGGTGCGCCGCGCCGTGCCCGACTGTTTGCTGGTGCTGGTGCCGCGTCATCCCGAGCGTTTCGACGAGGTCGCCGCCTTGTGCCGCCAGTGCGGTTACGTGCTGGCACGTCGTACCGACCCGGGGCTGGGTACGCTGGAGACCGCGGTGTTTCTAGTCGACCGGATGGGTGAGCTGCCGCTGTTTTACGCGGCGGGCGACGTGGCCTTCGTCGGCGGCAGTTTGGTGCCCACCGGCGGCCACAATGTGCTGGAGCCCGCAGCCCTCGGCAAGCCGGTGATCGTGGGACCGCATACCTTTAACTTTCTCGACATCACCCGCCAGTTGCTCGCCGCGGGCGGGGCGGTGGAGATCGCCGACGCGGAGCAATTGACCGAAGCGGTGCTGAGTTATCTGGCGGATGCCAATCTGCGCGACGCCGCCGGGCGCAAAGGCCGCGCCTTGGTGGAACAAAACCGGGGCGCTCTGGCGCGGTTGCAGACTTTGTTGAACGAGTATTTGCCGTAGTGAAAGGCGCGCGCGGTGGATCGAGCAGTCTGAGTATTGAATATTTCGTGCGCTAAAGGGACGTGTCTCTGAAAAACCGATGAATGAATTTTCAGAGGTTCCTCAATTCAACCAGTGATTGATCTCTTCGAGATCCTTGGGCTCGAGCAGGCCCGCCGCCTGCCGTAGGCGCAGGGTGCTGAGGATGTAGTCGTAACGTACCCGCGCGTAATTACGCTGGGCGTCGAAGAGGTTGCGCCGGGACTGAACTACATCGACGGTGGTCCGGGTACCGACATCATAACCCGCCTCGGTGGCTTGCAGCGCGCTCTCACTGGAGATCCGCGCCTGTTTGAGGGCGTTGACGCTGTTGATGTTGTCGAGCACGCTGAGATAGGCGCTGCGGGTCTGGCGATCGATTGCACGGCGTTGCTGTTCCAGCGCCTCTTGGGATTGGATCAAACGGTATTGGCCCTCGCGGATACGGGCGACGGTGCCGCCGCCTTCGTAGAGTGGCAGGCGTAATTGCAGGCCGATGCTGCTGTCATATGATTCGCTACCACCGAAGCGGCCCGCCCCCACGTCGTTATAACCGTAGCTGGCCACCGCGTCGAGGGTGGGGTAGTGACCGGCGCGGCGCTGTTCCGTTTCTTCGCGCGCGGCATCCACGGCGAACTGCGCGGCGATGAGTTGCAGATTCTGTTTGCCGGCGCTCTCCAGCCAGACCTGCATGTCGACCGGGTCGGGCGTCAGCAGGGGGATGGTCTCTTGCAGGGTGGCGAGGCTTTGCGGACTATAGCCGGTCATTTCCCGCAGCTCCTCCTTGCTGATGGCGAGGCGGGTTTCCGCGGCGATTTCCCGCGCTGCGGCGAGATCATGCGCGGCCTGCGATTCGTGTACGTCGGTGATGGCTATCAGCCCCACTTCAAAACGTTGCTTGGTTTGTTCCAGCAAACGCTGATTGGCGTTTTTTTCGGCGCGGGCGAACTCCAGATCATCGGCCGCGGCCAGGACTTTGAAATAGAGATCTGCGCTACGCACCAGGAGGTTCTGCCACTCGGCGTCGTAATTGGCGAGAGCCTGGCCAATGGCGGCGTCAGCCTGGCGCAGATTAACCCAATAGTCGCGGCGGTAAACCGCCTGATTGAGGCTGAGACTGTAACTCTTGGTGGTGGAGTTGAAAGTGCCGGGCTGGAACAAGGGGCTGTCGCTGTTTTCGATCTCCTGCCGTTCACGCGAGAGACTGGCGGTGGCGGCGAGCTGCGGTAGCAGCCGGGCGCGGGCCTGCCCCTTGGTCTGGGCGACGGCTTGATAGGCGGCCTCGGCTTGTCGCAATTGCGGGTCGTTCTCCGCCGCCCGCTGATAAACCTCCATCAGATTGTCCGCCGTCGCGGCGCCGGACAGGGCGGTGAGGACCATGGCGCTGGCAAGGAAAACGACTCGAATCCTGGGCACGGGCACTTCCTTTGGTTTTATTGCTTTCAACTTTCAATAGGTCGGCATGTCGGAGTCCACTTCCTCGGCCCAGGCGTTGACCCCGCCCGCGAGATTGAGGACATTGCTGAAACCGATCTGGATCAGATAGGCGGCCACCCGCGCGCTGCGTCCGCCGTGGTGACAGATCACGATGGTTTCTTGCGCGGGATCCAAGCCCGCGCTGGCCGCGGGTATCTGGTTCATGGGGATGTGTCGCGAACCCTCGATGCGGCAGATGGCCCATTCGTGGGGTTCGCGCACGTCGAGCAGCAGAGGTTTGGGGTCGGCCTTCTGGAGATACTCTTTGAGTTCGGTGGGGGTGATTTCTAACATCGCGCTGCTCTGGGCCTATCGGATGAGTGTCAGATGGGCTTAGCTTAATAGGTGGTTCTTCAGAAGACAAACCGGGGCGGTTGCGGGGCGTTGATCAAAGGCGGCAACACCGTTTCAAACAGGGTTTGCTGGCCCCAGCTCTCCTCGCCGATCCGGGTGATCAGCTGGGCGGTCATCACCGGAGCGTCGCCGGTAATCACGAATAACCGGCCGCCGGTTTTGAGACTGCGGCGCAGGCTGTCGGGCAACACCGGCAAGGAGCCGGTCACGGCGATGACGTGGTAAGGGCCGTGCTGCTCCCAGCCGCGGCTGGCGTCGCCGGTGTCCAAGCTGACATTGGCGATGCCGTGGGCCGTCAGTTTGTGCCGGGCCTGTTGCGTGAACTCGGCATGGATGTCCACGCTGTACACCTGTTTGGCGCAGCGGGCGAGCAAGGCGGTGAAATAGCCGCTGCCGGTGCCGATCTCCAACGCCGACTCGCCGAGTTGGACGTTGAGCGCCTGCAGCATGCGTGCCTCGACCTTGGGCGGCATCATCATCTCGCCGTGTTCCAGCGGGATGTTGATGTCGGCGTAGGCCAGGCTGGTGTAGGCGGCGGGTACGAAGGCCTCGCGGGGCAGGCTGTCGATCAGTTCCAGTACCCGTTGATCCAGCACGTCCCAGGGCCGGATCTGCTGTTCGATCATATTATGGCGGGCTAGCGCGAGGTTCGGCGTCGTCACGTGGACATATCCTATGAATACAAAAACCTGTCCAAGGGTAAGCGCTTTGCGGGCGGCAGGCAAGGGTGGGGTCGCGGCCATGTCGCAGTCGGCTGAGGATAAAAACCCATATAACCGTCAAGGCGCCGGGCACGCCAAGAACGAAGTCTCTTGCTCGATCCGCACGCCTTGGCGGCCGGACGCAGTTGTCTTGCAAATCCGGGGCGCTTGCTATAGTTTGGAGCCTCCCCGGCGGGTGCCTTCCCGCCGGTTGGCTAGGGGTGCCTCGCGCAGCGGGGCTGAGAAACACCCTTCGAACCTGATCCGGTTGAGACCGGCGTAGGGAAGCCGCATCACTGCCGCCGACCTGCGCCCATATCTTCCCCCACTTTGAGAGGACTGCGATATGAGCGCAAGACCCGATTTATTTTTGAGCAACACCGCCGCGGTGGATCAAGCCGCGATCCAGCCCTTTCCCAATTCTCGCAAGATTTACGTGCAAGGCAGCCGGGCCGACATCCGTGTGCCGATGCGCGAGATCAGCGTGACCGACACCCGCGCCAGCCGGGGTGCCGAGAAAAACGCGCCGGTCACCGTCTACGACACCTCGGGCCCTTACACTGACCCGCAGGTGAGTATCGACCTGCGCCAGGGTCTGGCCGATGTGCGCGGGCGTTGGGTGGAAGAACGCGGCGACACCGAAATCCTGCGCGAGCTCACCTCGGAATACGGCCGACGCCGCGCCGCCGACGCCGGCCTCGATGCGCTGCGCTTCGAACATCACCGCCGACAGCCGCGCCGCGCCAAGTCCGGCATGAACGTCAGCCAGATGCACTACGCCCGGCGCGGCCTGATCACGCCGGAGATGGAATACGTCGCGATCCGCGAGAATATGCGGCTGGACCTGCACCGCGAATTGCTGATCCAGCAGCACCCCGGTCACGATTTTGGTGCCAGCATCCCCAAGGAGATCACCCCGGAATTCGTCCGAAGTGAAGTGGCGCGCGGGCGGGCCATCATCCCCGCCAATATCAATCACACCGAATTGGAGCCGATGATCATCGGCCGCAATTTTCTAGTGAAGATCAACGGCAACCTCGGCAACTCGGCCTTGAGCTCCTCCATCGAGGAAGAGGTCGACAAGATGACCTGGGGTATACGCTGGGGTTCCGACACCATCATGGACCTCTCCACCGGCAAGAACATCCACGAGACCCGTGAGTGGATCATCCGCAACGCGCCGGTGCCCATCGGCACCGTGCCGATTTATCAGGCCCTGGAAAAAGTCGAGGGCAAGGCCGAGGAGCTGACCTGGGAGATCTTCCGCGACACCTTGATCGAACAGGCCGAGCAGGGCGTGGATTATTTCACCATCCACGCCGGCGTGCGGCTCGCCTACGTGCCGCTCACCGCCAAGCGCCTCACCGGCATCGTCTCGCGCGGCGGCTCGATCATGGCCAAGTGGTGCCTCGCCCATCACCAGGAAAATTTCCTCTACACCCATTTCGAAGACATCTGCGAGATCATGAAGGCCTATGACGTCTCCTTCTCGCTGGGCGACGGCCTGCGCCCCGGTTCGATCTACGACGCCAACGACGCCGCGCAATTCGGCGAGCTGGAGACCTTGGGCGAGCTGACCCAAGTGGCGTGGAAACACGACGTGCAGACCATGATCGAAGGCCCCGGCCACGTGCCCATGCACATGATCAAGGAGAACATGGACAAGCAGCTCGCCGTGTGCGGCGAGGCGCCGTTTTACACCTTGGGGCCGCTGACCACCGACATCGCGCCCGGCTACGACCACATCACCTCCGGCATCGGCGCGGCGATGATCGGCTGGTTCGGCACCGCCATGCTCTGTTACGTCACGCCCAAGGAGCATCTGGGCCTGCCCAATAAAGATGACGTCAAGGAAGGCATCATCACCTACAAGATCGCCGCCCACGCCGCCGACCTCGCCAAGGGCCACCCCGGCGCGCAGATCCGCGACAACGCCTTATCCAAAGCGCGGTTTGAATTCCGTTGGGAAGATCAATTCAATCTCGGTCTCGATCCCGACCGCGCCCGCGCCTACCACGACGAAACCCTGCCCAAAGATTCCGCCAAGGTCGCGCACTTCTGCTCGATGTGCGGGCCGCATTTCTGTTCCATGAAGATAACCCAGGACGTGCGCGATTACGCGGCCAGCCAAGGCGTGTCCGAGCAAGAGGCCTTGCGCAAGGGCATGGAAGACAAGGCGGTGGAATTCGTGCGGGAAGGGTCGGCGCTGTATCACAAAGCTTGAGGATGAAAGGGCGGGTGGTAGCGTGATGTGCGGAGTGGAGACCGCGGCCTTCAGCCGCGCGCAGCGTACTAGCACACTCAGTAATATGTGAGCATTTTGAGGGTGATTTCAATGCCACGATGCGTCCTTCAGCGAGATCATGAACAGGTTCTTACGGTGCTGGCGGGTATCAGTTGAATGTGCCGGTTGCGCCGGGGAGGGAGTAATGAACAGCTGGGTTTGCGTATGGGTGTTGGTCGTATTGTTTCCCGCTACACTCCTGGCCGACACCTCGTTCAACTGCGGCAACCGCATCATCTCGCTCGGTGACAGCAAAGCCGAGGTGCTGGTCCGCTGCGGCGCACCGGATTGGCAGGACGATTGGACTGAATACGTCGTCGAAAGCCTCTCCACGGCGGCGGAACGGCGCCTCTCCATCGCCCGTGAAGTCTGGTTATACGATCTCGGCCCGACGGCTTTCCAACGTATCCTGACATTTGAAAATGGCCGCCTGCAAGACATTGCTGCGGGCGGACGGGGGGTCGCCGTGACGCACCGCCCTGGGCAGGACTGCGGCTTCGATACCCTCGCCGAGGGGCTGACTCAATATGAAACGCTGCGTCGTTGCGGCCGGCCTTTTTTCCGCGACTCCCGCTATGAAGAAACGCGGCTGGCTAAGGATGAAGGTGGCCGGCATTTCATCAATAAACGAGTGGATGAATGGACCTATAACCTGGGCCCCAATCTCTTCATGCGGATTTTGATTTTTGAAAACGGCCGGCTGGTGCGGGTGAGCACGGGTAACCGCGGGGAGTAGGCGATTTCGCTTCCGCATTTATCCGACCTGGCGGACGACGCGAGCCCACGGTCCGCCGACGCCGCTTGCGGGCTCGGCGGAGGCGGACTGCGCGACAGCTCGCCGTCTTTCAGGATTTTTCGTCTTCCTCGTCCCAAACGGCATCGTCTTCTTCGATGTCGTCGATCGGCAGTCCGTCCAAGGCGTCGTCGTCGGTTTTCTTGACCTTGGGCTTCGCCAATGGCGCGCGCTCGGGCACGATCAAGGGTTGCGTCACCCGCGGTGTGAAATTGCGTAGGACTTCGCCATAGATCTGCTTCAAATCGTTGATCAGGCCCGCTTCTTTATCTTTCAACTCTCGAAGTTTGGGCTCGACGATCTGACGGTTGTATTCGAGAATTTCCTTACGCGTGAGGTTGAAAAGATAAAATGTTTGGGGATTGCCCGTATCGAGCTTGCGATCCAGCAGGACCGGACTGCTCTTGGCGCCCGCTTCAAGATAACCGTACCAGTGTTGCTTATCGTTCATTGTCCTAAGGCATCTTTAAAATTTAGTAATTTGGTCGAGTCATGGTGCCCCTGCGCGGCCGCTGGCGCAATGCAGTGTCCGGTTCGGCACACTATACTTTGCCGTGGGAAGACCGCCTCGCCGCCGGTGTGAGGCGGTCAAAATGATAACGTGATTGTCGCGCTTGTATAGCCCCCCCTGTAAATAATGTCTGGCTCGGTTATCGGATGCGGGCCGGAGACCCTTAGGGGCTTCTGATATTGCCTCTAATATCGCCTTAGGGGTGGCCGCGGCAATCTCACCGTGGATTGGGCTAAGTCCGGGTTTGTTATAAGGACGGGCACCGACCGTCAATCGCTGGACGGAAGCAGGGAGTACACCGCATAGACAGGCGTTCCTGCTATCTCGGCGGGATATATTCAGACCCGCGTGTGCTCGGCCGATGAGTAAGGGATGAATGATGGGGTGATAAACATAGAAAAAGCAGGGGTTTTTTGGCTCGCGGCCCATGGCGGGAGGGCTCTCCCTGTTCAATGCCATTACAGCGGGCGAGGTGTGGTCGCCATATATCCAGTAGGCCGGGCCGCGATGGTGAGGATTGGCGATGAATGCGGTGATCGTTCCGAAATGGGTGGATAGCCAGCGGCACCCGGCCATGCTGTCGATAGGTATCGTGCTGTTGTTCGCGCTGGGCGACTATGTTCTGCCTTTCAGTCAGGTGGCACGGCACTGGTGGGCGGATATATTCTGGACGCTGGTTTCGCTGATGGCCGCGCTGCGCTGTTTCGCGGTGGCGCGGTTGATGCCGGATCGCGTGAATACGGCTTGGCGGTTATTCGGCGCGGGTTGCCTGGCATGGTTCGGCGGCATGCTGGACTGGGATTACCAAGAGTTGGTATCGGGCGAGTACACACCGTTCCCCGCGCTGTCGGATGTAGGATTCTTGTTGCTAGCACCTTTTTTCGCCGCGGGGCTGTTTTATTATCGCCCAGTAAAAGCCAGTGTGCAGTTCACCTTGATGGAGTTCAGCCAGTTTGGCATTTTCATCATGTGTATCGTTGCCGTGCATGTGGTGATTTTCTATGAACCGATGTTGTTCCGCCAGCACGCCGATAGCTACGTCGTCACCGCAGTCGCATATCCGGCGTTGTACATGGCGTTGTTCATCTACGCCATCATTAATCTGTCCTTCTATGCGCATGGCCCGGCGCGGCAGGTGCTGGTGTTCGTCGTCGCGGGGATCGCCGTGCAGGCGGTCACCAATACCCTCTATGCCTATGCCTTGCTGGGTCATGAATATCAAGCGGGTAATTATCTGGATGTGGGATGGATAGTCGGTTTTGCGCTGATTTATTACGGGGCGGTCAAGCAGGCCACGCTGGTTTCCAGCGACGTGGCCATGCGCGAACCCGCCTTGCCGCGCGAACTGCGTTTCGGCCGCCTGATGCCGCCCTTTGCGCTATTGGTTACCGTGTTGGTGGTGATCCTGTTCCGCGACAATCTGCGGCCCGAGATGATCGATATTCTCATTCCTGTGGTGGTGAGCCTGTTGATTTGTCTGACCTTGCGTGAATGGGCAAGCAGTCAGCTGGAAGCAAACCTCAATGATGCAGTACGGTCTTCCGAGGAAAAGTTGCGGCAGACGGCGCGGGTGGCGCCGGTGGGTATTTTCCGGACCGACGCCAAGGGCGAATGCCTCTACGTCAATGCCTACTGCTGCGAGATCGTCGGTCTGACGCCGGCGGCCTGGTTGGGCAGCGGCTGGATGCGTTCACTACATCCTGATGACCGCGAGCGGGTGACCAGTCAATGGTCCGCGGCGATGGTCGGCGAGAGCAATTTTCGCGATGAATACCGCTTGATTCATGCCAACGGCGAGGTGGTCTGGGTGTTGGGCGCGGCGGTGCCGGAGCGCGATAGTTGGGGCAATGTCATCGGCTACGTCGGCAGCGTGATAAATATCACCGCGCGGCGGGAAATGGAGCAGGCCCTCCGCGAGTCGGAAGAACGTTTCCGCAAGGTGTTCGCCTCCAGCCCGGTGCTGATGAGTATCACCCGTAAGGACGACGGGGTGTTCCTCGACGTCAACGCCGCGTTTTTGGAAGCCACCGGCTGGCGGCGTGATGAACTCATCGGCCACACCGCGCTCGATATGAAAATCTGGATGGCGCCGCAGGATCAGGCCCCTATGCTGACGCGCCTGCAAGCGGAGGCGGCGCTAAGCGGGACGGATTGGTGCTTGCGGACCAAGACCGGCGAGATCCGCGATGTGCTGGGTTCGATCGAAGTGGTAAGCCTGGGCGGAGAGGATTGTATGGTGGTGGTGGCACAGGACATTACTGATCGCAAACGCACCGATGCGCAAATGTACAAATTGTCCAGCGCCCTCGAGCAGACCGCCGACGTGGTGATGATCACCGATCGCCACGGCGTCATCGACTACGTTAATACCGCTTTCGAGAAGATCACCGGTTATCAACGCGGCGAGGTGCTCGGCAAGCAGCCGAATATTCTCGATTCCGGCAGACAGAGCCAGGAGTTCTATCGCGATCTGTGGAGCGGCATTCTGGCCGGCAAGATCTACAACGATGTCTTCATCAATAAAAAGAAAGATGGGACGTTTTATTACGAGGAAAAAACCATCACGCCGCTTAAGGACGAGCAAGGCATCATCAGACATTTCGTCAGTACCGGCCGCGATATCACCGAGCGCATGCAAACCCAGGAGCGCTTGCAGTTTCTCGCCCATCACGATGCATTGACCGAGTTGCCCAATCGCAGCCTGTTGCTCGATCGGCTCAAGCAATCGCTGGCGTATGCCCGTTGGCATGAACGGCTGGTGGCGGTATTGTTTCTGGATATCGACCGCTTCAAAAACATCAACGACACCCTCGGCCATGAGGCGGGCGATTGCTTGTTGCAGGCCATATCGGCGCGCCTGGGCGGGTGTTTGCGCGAACGGGATACGGTGGCGCGTTTCGGCGGCGATGAGTTCGTGATTTTGTTGAATGATGTGGCGGCAGCGGCGGACGTCAATCTGCTTGCGCAAAAAATTCTCGATGTAATGAAGCCGCCGTTCTCGATCAACGACACCACCCTGCATGTCACCGTGAGTATCGGTATCAGCCTGTTCCCCGGCGACGGCGAGGATGCTGGAAACCTGCTGCGCAACGCCGACAATGCCATGTACCGCGCTAAGGAGCGAGGTCGCAATAACTATCAGTTTTACTCTTCGGAGATGGGCGCCCGCGCCTTGGCGCGCCTGACTCTCGAAAATAGTCTGCGCCGCGCCTTGGAGCGCAGCGAGTTCGTGTTGCATTATCAGCCGCAGGTCGATGCGCGTGATGCGCGGGTGGTTGGTGTCGAGGCCTTATTGCGTTGGCAGCATCCGGAGTTCGGCTTGGTGTCGCCCTTGGATTTCGTGCCGTTGCTGGAAGAGACCGGCCTGATCGTCCCGGTGGGCCAATGGGCACTGCAAACCGCCTGCGAGCAACTGGCGCGTTGGCGGCAGCAGGGCTGGCCGAGCTTGCGCATGGCGGTGAATATCTCCAGTCGCCAGTTTGAACATGCCAGCTTGCCGGGTACGGTGGCGGAGGCGCTGTCCTCCTGCCGACTCGCGGCGGCGGATTTGGAGCTGGAGATCACTGAAAGTATTTTGATGCATCAAGACCCGGCCATGGTCAGCGCCTTTGAGGCCTTGACCGATTTAGGTGTACGGATCGGCATAGATGATTTCGGCACTGGCTATTCGTCGCTGGGTTATCTGCGCCGTTTCCCGATCGACACCTTGAAGATCGACCGCTCTTTTATCCGCGACATTCCCGGCGATGCGGAGGATGCCGCCATCACCCACGCGATCATCGTGATGGGCCAAAGCCTGAAACTGGAACTGGTCGCCGAGGGCGTGGAGACCGCCGAGCAGCGGGCCTTTCTGCTTTCGCACCAATGCCATTTGATGCAGGGCTATTTTTTCAGCCGACCCTTGCCGCCGGAAGGTTTGACCCGTTACCTGGCCTCGGTGCAGGGCGGGCAAGGAATGGGGATTTGAACGGGCGGGAGTGAGCTTGACGTGCGCCGGACAAGCGCAAAGGTTTTTTCCTGTGATGGGGTGTTTTCTGAGGCGCGGCGCGATAATTCGGCCGCTGCCGACGCGATAATTGCCAGCGCGGCGAATTGTACTGGATAAAATGGAATTGCGGAGAGTGTAATCAGGTGAGCATTCCGGCGCGCTTCCACGCGCCGCGCTCGACGAGCTAAGGAAAGCGAAGCGAAGGCGAGGAGCCCGCGGTAGACGCGAAGCGGCGTCAGCCATTGTGGTAGCCATGAGGTGCTGCGCAGTGGCGCGTCGTGGCGGACGCAGGGCGGCCGGGGCGAAAGGAATCAACGTCGCGAGACCGAGGTCGATTCGCACACGGAGGTGCGAATCGTTTCCTGAGGGCCGCGACACATCGATTAGCAAGCCTTAACGACCGCCTCAGGCCTGCCGTCCTCGAGAATCCGCCGCACCTGGCCCACGGCGAGCCGGTACTCCTCGAACGTGATCGCGTCCGCCGGCACCGCGCGGCCGGTGATCCCACCGTCCGGCGCTTCCGTCGCCACGACATAATCGCCCGGCTGCGCGCCGCGCACATTGACTGGCACCTTGCCGGCGTAGGCGATGCGATCGACCGCCCCCCGGGCAGCCTCTACGGCCGCGTCGAAGCTCGCACGGGCCGCGCTGTGCTCGGCTAGACGTCGGGCTAGGCGCTCGGCCAGGATCGACTCAAACGCCGCCACGGCGCGACGATAGGCGGCCGATGTGCGCCCGCGCTGGCGGTCGTATATTTCCTGCTGTCGCGCGGCCGACAGCTTGGCCACACGCGCCACATCATCCACGCCCAAGGCCCGCCACGCTTCGGCGGCCGGCCGCACGGTGCCCTCGGCGGCGAGCTCGGCCTCGACGGTCGCCGCATCGACCTGTGCAGGCTCGGCCATACCTATTTGCTCTGCCGCGCCCCACGTATCACCGCCAACATACGACGGGTCGGTGGACTTGACGCCGAAATTCACCGCCAGCGCCCACCGATCCGTCAATTGTCCGACATCATCGAACCCCACCACGTCGCCCTTGCGGATCGGCTCACAGTCGGCCCGTTTGCGCTCATACTCGGCATAGTCGGCGCCGCTGGCGTTGATCGTGCCGCCGGCATTGATTGAGCGGCTGGTGGATGTGTTTTTTCCGACGTACATTGTGGCATTGCTTACGCTGTAGCCGGTCGTGCCGCTCGCGTACATCAGCACAGCAGACACCGCCTGATTGACGTTGTACACCTGCGCGCCGAGCCCATCGAGAACGGTATACGACCGCAACTGCGTAGCGTACAACTCGCCCGTGGCCGTGCGCAGCGCAATAGTATTACCCGTCGTGTTGCTGCTGGTGGTGTAGCCGTCGAGCAGGTCGGCATCCAGCCCGCTGCCCGCGCCGTCGTTGCCGGCGTGCCATACAACATTGGATGATATTGTCGGCGCCGTGGTGAAGTTGCTCGCGGCGTCGAGCCGAGCGTACTGCGAGCCGGTGGCGCCACCCAATTTCTCGGCGTTGAGGTTGACGTTCAGCGTGCCGTTATTGATCGGCACCTGCCCGCTGCTATTGCCCGCGTCATAGCCGTCGTGCTTGTCGGCGTTGAGCGTGGCGCACACGGTGCCATTGCTCACAGGTATTTGCCCGGCGGCGTTGCCGGCGTCGTAGCCGTCGTGTTTGTCCACGTTGATCACGTACAGCGTCGAGAGATCGCCCCACGCCGAGCCGGACCATTTTTCCCACCTGTTGCTCGATACGTTCCATGTCACCGCGCCGACGGCGAGATTGGTGTCGCCCGCCAAAGATTGCTTGGCCAGGTTGTTGAGCCGCGCATTCAGTTCGTTGAAAAAACCTGTGGAGTAGTTCGACGCCGCATCCGGCTTTGTGTGATCTGCCATATCAATTGCCTCTTGATGTCCAGCTGAATCCGCCGCTCACGCGCGCGCCGGCGGCGTCGAAGAGCAGCACCTTGAATTGTGTTGGGTTGGGCGCGTCTACGAAATCGTAAATCGCATAGCGCGCCACGGTGCCGCTCGGCGTCACCGTGATCGACGACACATCGAGAAAGGCCGCGCCGAACGTCACCGTCGTGCCGCCTGCATCCGCCGCGGCTGCCGTGCCCATGCCGGCGTCGGATTTAAGTTTGAGCGACGCTTTGACGTTGAGGCTGTCGATGCGCACCAGGTCGTCGCCGCCGCTCGATGTCGTCGCGATCGTCACGCGCACGAAGCGAAAGCCGCCGGCTGCGAATGCCTCCCACACACTGCCATAGCTTGTCCACGCGCCCGGCGACCCGCCGCTGTCCGGCGCGGTCTCCAGCGTCGGCGTCAACGTGTTGGTGCCATGTATCTGTGTTGTGGTGGGCGTGATCGTGATCTTGGTCGCCGGCAGCGTGGTGCCGTAGTCGATCACCTCTTGATACGATCCCGTCGCCGCCGACGGCTCGGCGTAGATCGGGTAGCCCGCCGAGATCTGCGCTTGGATGTTGCTCCAGCCGCCGTTGCTGAAATGCTGCGCCCAGGTCTCTGTCGTGGTCACCGGCAACAGCAGCGCGCCCGAGGCCAGCACCACCGCGCTGGTCTTGGTGCCGCCAAACGCGGAGTTCTGATCGCTGCGCAACACATAATCCGGCGGCTGAGAAACGGCGGCCGTCACCGCCACCGCCGTGCCCGCGTTGTCGGCCACGTCCACCGGCTGCACCCAATACGTGTAATTGCCGCTCGCATCCTCAAACACCACGGCAAACGTCGAGTCCACCGCGCCGAAGTCGCGATCGGGCGAAGCGAAGACCGCGCCGCGCCGCACGTTGTAACGGCGGATCGGCAGCGAGCCTGGCGTCGCGGTCCACTTGAGCAACACGTTGTTGTCGATCACCTGCGCGATCGGGCTGCTGACCGTCGGCACCACCGTGGTGAACGTCGCGGTGGCGGCGTTGGTGCTGTACTTCTTGCGGCGGTCGATGGCCTTCACGAGATAGGTATTGAGGCCGGCCGGCAACGCTGTCAACAGCGTGTTTTCGGCGCTGCCGCGGAACACGAACGTCGCGGTGGCCCACACCGTGCCGCGGCGCACCTCGTACTCATTCACGTCGACGTCGGCGACTTGTGACCACTTCAGCCGCGCGCGATCGCCGTCAATCTCGATCCACGCCGAAGCCACATCGCTCGGCGGTTGTTCCTCGCCGAGCACGGTGTAATTGAGCTGCTGGATATAGGGCGATTTATAGCTCATGGTGTTGACCGCGCACACTCGCACGTCGTAGGCAACGAGATCGCGCACCGGGAACAGATACGCCTCGGTGCTGGAACGGCTCTGCGTCACCGTGCCCACCACCCAGTCCGACGACAACGACTCTTTGAGCTCAAATTGATAGCCGACCGCGTAGATGTCGGTGGTGGCGGTGATGTTGCACTTGATGCGCGCCAGGTTGGTGCCGTCGCCGAGGCGCATCAGGCCGTTGGTGCCGCCATCGAGCACCAGCGCCGAAGGCGGCACCACCACCGTCGGGTCGGGCAATCCGGTGTCGGCCGGCGTGGGCGCGGCCGTCGGCAATGCCAGGTCGTAAACCGTCGGCTCATGCTCGCGCGCCGTCACGCGCACGGTGCCGTCGTTTTGCAGGTCGAGTGTCAGCAGGCGAAACGTCTTTGCAGTCCACGCCGGCGTGGGGTGCGTGATGTTCACCACGTCGCCGATACCACATTGCAGCGCCGCCAGCGTGGCGGTGAATCTCACCACCAGGCCCTGGCGCGATTGCTTGAGCTCCAGCTCGCAGAGATCGCGGGCGCGATACCAATTCTTTGTGTACGGCAGCGTCAGTCGCCGGTCGAGCAGGCGGTAGTTGTCGGCGGCGAGGAACGTCGGCGAATCGCACGGTGCCACGTCGGGCTCATAGTCCAGCGCCGGATTGCTGAAGCTCGCAGACACGCGGTTGCAGCGGTCGCGCTTGCTTGAGAATTCGATACCCCACTCGCCGACGATGTTGTCGATGTCGAAGGTGAATGTGGCCGCGGCCGGCTTGTCGAGAATGAGCGTGTACTTTCCGCCCGTGGTGGAGATGAACCCGCGGCAGCATGTCAGCAGCTCGATGATGTTGTCGCGCACCGGCCGGGCGGTGTCGACCGCGCCGTCGCACGAATAGAGGTTATGAAAAATGCCGGCGCCGTTGTATTGCTCACGCTGAATCTCGCAATAGGTCGCCGCGTCGATGATGGCGTCGTCGTCCACATCGGCCGTGCTGGCGCCGAGGCCATAGCGGGCGCTGGTGAGGTAGTCCCGAATGCACAATGCGGGGTTGCTGCTGTAGCGGGTACCGGGCACGATCGCGGCCGAGGTGGTGCGGACGTAGGGTTTCACTGCGCCGCTGCTGTTGAGCTGGACGCCGAAGATATAGATGCCGGATACCCCGTCGCCGGCAAAGCTGTACACGCCGGCCGCCGTGGCCGCGTTAACTCGTGCATAGGCTGCCACACCCGTCCCGACCGGGACTATCGCCTTTACCCGCCACCAGCCGTCGCCAGCATCTTCCGTGCTAACGGTTACGACACCGAATGCATTCGACGTTGCGCCCGTGGTGAGGTCGATCCAGCAGCCGTTGTCGACGCCATTTGACCTCGCCGAGAACAGCCCGAATTGGTACTCGGCGGCCTTGGCATAAAATGAAAACGCATAGGCGACGCCTGCCAGGAATGTGAAATTTTCGCTGATCGCGTGCTCGGCGGCGCCGGCGCTCGCTATGAGTTTGTCGGCGGTGAGCGTGCCGTTCGGAGCGATGGTGGCGTTGGCCGATACGGTTGCATTGAGCTTGACCCAGGCTGCGTTGTCGAATTGCTCGCTATAGGTGAGCCTGTTCTCGCGCGGATCGTAGACCTGCCTGCCTCGCAAATCCGCCTGCACCCTCGGCCGGCCGCGCCACACATTGGCATCCCACTTGAAACGGATATAGGTGTAAGGGATGCCCCGGCCGCGGTGCGCCGATGTCCACGCCGCCACCTCGGCGACGAGATCGGTGTCGGCGGTTTGCGAGTCGCTGCCGGTGTGGTGATTGATGCGCACCAGGCCGGCATATTTTGCGTCGGTGCTGATAATGTCGTCGATGTAGACGGCGTCGATCGCCTCGATCTCGCCGTCACCCCACACATACACGTGGTGCAGGTATTCGTTATTGGCGCCGGTGACCACCTCGAGCACGCGGATTCCACCGGCGCGGTCCACGCCATACGGCACGGGCAACGGTTGCACGGCGCCGGTGCGCGTGAGCAACGTGCCCTGCAGACGCGCGACGTCGGTGTTGATGCTCGGAATATCCGGCTTGAGCGCGCCGTACAGGCCGGCCCCCGAAAACGGAAAAAAGATATTGAGCGGGTTTTCGGCGAATCCTTTTAGACCGCCGCTGTCATCGATGCCGAGCTGATTGTCGGCGAATCCTTTCAGGCCGCCGCTGTCATCAAGCCCGAGCACATCATCGAAGAATCCGCCCATCAGGAAGCGCGCCCCCACGGTATTTGATCATCGACTTGGGCTGCGAACTCGAAGAACGCATCACCGGGAAAGTACAGCTGTTGATCATCGTCGCTGCTGCGTCGGCCGCTCACTTTTTCGAACCGCGAGAACTGCGCGCCGACGTGCCACACCAGCGCGGCGTCGCCGGCGGGATCTTCTTGGAACGCCGGTCGGTCGATTTCGCCGAGAAATTCCTGCAGCGGGTTTGCGATCAGCGCCTCATTCGCGTCGAGCAAGGCTCGATATACGACCACGGTGCGGCCGACGTAACTCTCGGTGAGCGCGCGCTGCAAGTTCGCCTGGCTGCCGGCGAGCACGATCGTCACGGCGCGGTCTTCCAGCGGCAGCGCCTCGCGTATACCGTTAACCGATACCAGGTTGCCGCCGAGATAGGTGTTGCCGGCGTATGAAATGCTTATGTAGCAGGTGGTGTGGTACTCGGTGCCGGAGTCAAACCGCAGCTCGACGAGATAGCACATGCGCACGGCGGGCTTGGACACCTCGGTCTGCATCGCCGATGTCAGGCCGGCCCTCATGCCAGGTCCTCGATAAAATCGGCCTCCAGGTCGACCAGCGCGCCGGTGTAACGATAACGAATCGAGTCCTTCAGCATCCGCACGGTGAACGGCACCGCCGTTTTCGTAATCGCCTCATTATCCGCGGGCGTTGCGACCAGCGGCGAGGTAAGTAGGAGCGTGGCCATGCTACCGGCGTCGCTGTTCACGTCGCTCGACACCATATAAATTTTGTTGTTGCCGGCCGGTTTGAACAGATCGCCGGCCTTGAGAATGCCGTTGACGCTCGGCGTCCACCCATCCGTATGCAGCGCGAGCCCGCTGGGCGCCTCGGCGGTGATGGCGGATGCTTCCGTTTTTGTATACGGGCCTGGATAGAGCCCGCTTTCGAGTTGCGACCCCCAAAAATACATCCCAGAAGCGCCATCACCCAAATAAACTTGATTGCCGGCGAGATGCATCCGAATCTGGCTCTGTATCGTCGATCCAGTCCCGGGCTTTATTCCGAGCGCCAGACGATACCAGCCAGGGAATGCTGCCACAGGAACGATTGAGGTGGTTAGGTTTGCCGCAGACCCGACAATCCCGGATGACGTGATCGCGCCGGTGTTGAGATTATAGACTGCATAGCCATAACTGCTGAGCGCGCCATCAAAAACAAAAATAGCGCATTCGCTTCGCTCGCCCGCTTTCGCGAAAATTGAATGCACGCAGTTCGTTTCCGCATTGAATGTCTGCGTGCGAATCAATCTATGCAGCTCGCTGACCGAGGATTCAACGATTTTATCGGCGGTGACGCCGCTACCATCCGGCGCTGCGATCACATCAGAGGCAATACTGATACCAGCGCCTCCCCACCCGCCGCTCAATTGCTCGGAATAATTCCACAAATTGTTTTTGTAGCGCACCAACGGTGTCCCCGTCGCCACGCCCTGCGGCACGCTGATCACCGGCGGCACCAGCGTGAACGTCTCGAACTGACCGCGCTGCGCGACGAGGAACGCATAGATCGCGCGGAACTCGGTGCGCTTGAGGCGCGGCCAGCGCACCGTCATCGCCCACCGCTGGCCCTGCATCTTGCGCCCTTGCACCTTGCCCGACTGCGCGACGCTGAGTGTGGTCGGATCGACGCTCTCGAAGTCGAGAATCTGTAAGCCCGGCCCTAACGGAAGAACGCCGCTCATCCTAATGGCCCCCGCTTGCCGCGCGAGTTGAACGCCTCTTGCACCGCAGAGATGGCCTGCGCGCGGATCGCTGGCATGTAACGCTGTATCACGCGGTCCATGCCCGACGCATCGGCCGCGGTGAAACTGAAACTTTGTTGTATCACCACACCACCGCCGGCTTTGCCGCCGATCGAGTTGTCACGCAATGCGCGCGTGAGCAGCATGTTGTCCTCTTTTTTCACCACGCGCTCGCCCTTGTCGAGCAGGTACGTGCCCTCGCGCGGAATAAAATCCAGCCCGTCGTGGGCCATGCCGGCGAGGGCGAGGCCGTTAGTGAGAGCATAGGTGCTAGATATTCCAGCTGAGGCCATCACTGCATTACCACCCATCGTCGCGAGCGACACCGCCGCTGCGGCCGGCGCCCATGCGACCGCCGTGGTGGCCGCCGCGCCGACTGAAACGGCGGTGGTACTAATCAAACCAACTTTCTGTAATGCCCACAACGTCGCCTGCTGAACCCCGATTTGAATCAGCGTAGCGAGTACCTGTTGGCCCACCGCATTTAAAACACCGTCCATCGCGTCACTAAGGTCCTCGGCATGCCATATAGCTTGGGCCGTCGCCTGACCTACGCCCCGCGTGAAATTATCGAATGTGCTGATCCAGAGAGAGCTGAATTGCTGAGCAACATTTTTCTGGGAGTCGATCCAGCTTTTTTGCTGGTCATCGGCCTGTTGCAACATATCCAATGCCTGCAAAGCTCCGCGATTATAGGTGTCATCATCAACGCCGAACCCATCACCAAATCGCTCTCGTTCCTGCAATAGTCTATTGAGGTCCGCCATGCGCTGGTTGAATTGTTCCTGCGGCGTGCGGGTCTGCTCGAACATGCGGAGCGACTCATCCCGCATCGTTTGCAACCTGTCGGTGGCCTCTTTTGCGATGGCCGCGCCTTGCTCACTCGCCGCTTTGTCGGCGGCCGTGGCGGCCTCCTGCGCGGCCACGAAGTCCAGCGCGGCCACCACCCGCGCCTTGTCCGCTTCGCCCGCGTCCAGTTGGTTGAGCTGGTAGAGAGCCAGCTGCGAATTGGTCATGCCGATCTTCGCCGCCTCGGTCTCCGCCGCGGTGACCATCTGCCGTATCGAGTCCAGCCGTTTGTCGTTGGCCTCGGTCGCGGCGGTGTTGTCGATAGGCGCGGTACCGCCGACTGGCGGCGGCACATTCATCCCGCTTTGCAGTTGCAGCATGCGGTCGTTGATGTCGTTGATGCGCTTGGTGAGTACGTCGTAGGTCGCTTGATCGGAATCCTTGAACATACCGAAGAACCGGCCACCTCCCTGCAATCTCTCGCCGATCTTCGCGCGTTGATCCAGCAGTTTGCTCATTTCATCGCGCAGCGGGGCGAGCTGCGTGCGGTTTTGAATGTCGCGAAACTGTTCGACGAACGCGCCGGCCTTGGTGGCGGCGATGGAAAACCCGTTGGCGATATCCAGCACCACGGGCGAGAGGTCCAGCATGGCGGTCATCAGCGGCGCGCGAATGATCTTGCTCATCGTGTCTAATTTGTCGCTGGCTTCGTTCGCCCGCTGAATAAGCGATTCATCCAGCACAAAGCCCATTGCGCTGGCTTGATCGCGCAACTTTTGCAGCTCGGCGCTGCCTTGCGATAACGCGCCGGCAAAGCGGGCGCCGGCCCGGCCGAACAAATCCATGCTAATGCCGACGCGCTCCGCCGGGTTTTCAATTTTCGCCAGCCCATCGGCGATATCGCCCAACAACAATTCAGTTGGACGTAAACGGCCCTCGTTATCCACCAGCTCCACACCCAGCCGGCGGAAAGACTGTTGCGCCGATTCGTTGCCCTCGGCGGCTTCCGCGACTTTGCGGCTAAGTTGTTGCAGCCCTACTTCAAATTGCGATTGGGACACGCCGGATAATTGAAGGGCGTACTGATACTCCTGAAGACTGCGCACGTTAAAGCCGAGGCGATCGGCGGTCTCGCCCAGCGCATCCATCGTGTCAAGGCTGGACCGGAAAAAGTTTGCAAGTGCGCCGGCAGTCAGCGCCACCAACACGGTGCGCATCGATGCGAATTGATCGCGGAGCGCCTGTGATCGGTTGCCAAGTTGATCGGCTCCGGCCGCAGCGGTCTTGGCGGACTGGCCCAACTTATCCAGCTCTTGCCGGGAGAGTTTTACCTCGCCCACCAGGCCGCTGCCGTCGGCCTTCAGTCGGATGCCGAGCGTGATATCAGTCATCGATCGCCTCGCGCATTGCCTTCACCGCGGCCCGCTCCATTTTTTGGATGAGCGCAAATTGCGTGGGGGTCGTTTTGATTTTTAAACGCTTGATCGCCACGTCTACTCCCGCGTAATTCAGGCCAATCGCACCACCGGCAGGGGCGGGAATCCATTGCGTATTCACCGCCATGAACAACAAGAGCGTGTCCCAGTTTCGCGGATCGACGGAGAAATAATCGTTGTCATCCTCCGCGAACGCCGCTTGAATCTCGGGCGGCGCATTCCACGCGGCCAAATCGTCCGCCACATTGTCTTTGCCGGCATCGCGGCCGCGCGCCCAATGGGCGGCGGCCTCTTCTAGTTTTTTTCGCCAGCGCCCGCCTGCGCGCGGAAAAAAGCGGAGAGCATCGCCGTGCGCACGAAAACGCGGCGGGTGAGGGCGGCGATGTTGTCCGGCGTGCAGGGCAGCGGCTGATCCTGCTCGTCGAGCACCGCCTCCCAATCCAGAATTACCTGGCCCAGCAATTCGGCATCATTGGCGGAGTCGCGCACCAGCTCATCGATGTCAGGCTGCTCCATTAGCCGGAACTTGCAAAAAAAGGTGGCCTTAGTGGTCTTGCCGCCGTCGCGCGGAATGCGCACCTCGACGGGCCAACGTACGGATTCGATCGATTGCATTTTGAACATGTTTATTTCACCGTCAGGGAGTATTCATCATTGCCGGAGGTCGGCACGAAGATCAGATCCATTTGCAACATCGCAATGCCGTCCTGGTTGCTGTAACGCGGCTTGTTGATCTGCACCTTGCTTGCATCGAATTGCACGATGCCTCCAGCGGCGGTGCCGTGAACCAATTGCATCGCGGCCAGTGTTTCGGCCTTCGCTATCGTGAAAAAGTTTTTTGTGGTCAGCACCGGCGCTTCAATTAAACAGTTGCCGCCGCCGTCTCGGTCAACCACTGACACTTCCTCCACGCCCACCAAGTTGCGATAGCTCGTCTTTACGCCGCTGGACACTTCCAGCTTTTGCAGCTTCGCAGCAAGGGAGTGCAAGGTGAAGGTAGGCGTGTTGGCGTTGGTGATCGCCTTCGGCAACTGGAATGCCGTGTACGTCGGCGTGGGATTCGCCACGGTAGAGGGATCAACAAAAATGCCGGTGAAATTAAATTTGTATTTGGGGATTTTCTTGGCGTCGAGCACAAAGCCCCAATCGCCGCGCACACCCACCATCGCGTGCTTTTGCCCGTCGATGAAAAACCACAACGTCACCGCTTCTTCGCTGCTGTCCACCGGGTTATAGATCACGCTCACGCCGGCACTAATCGTCTCCGACATAGCGCACGCGCGCAGCAGAGGGCCATAGGCAGGTGCCGTGCCCGCCGCGCCGGCGCCGGCCACTTCCACTTCGAAGCTGATCATCGCGCGCAAGCCGATATGAATAACCTGCTGCGCGCCTAAATTATTGCGCACCAGGTCACGGGATTCCTCGTCGGCCTCTAACGGGGTGAACTCAACATTGCTGCACTGGATCGCGTTCGCAGCGCCCGTCGGCGTGGAGTCGGTGCCATAGGTCGTCTCGATCTTGGCGAGCACGACCATCTTGCGGAATTTTAGCGGCATGGGTTATTCCTCCACCGGCTGTTGTTCAATCTCATCACCATCGAGCGGCGAATCATTTCCACCGCGCGGCCGGTTGCCCTGCGGGTGATCTTCGGTGCGCTCCACCAGATGGCGCTTGCCGTCGATCATCACGTAACTACCGCCCTTACCCTCATGTTCATCCATCGCCGTCTCCTTTACTGATAATGTCGGGTCGTAAGGGACAGCCGCGCCGAGTGACACAGCACGCCGGCAAACATCACCGGTACGGATTCGCTCACCTGCACGCCCGCGCGCTCGTCGGTAATCATGCTGTCCACCACGCCGCCCAGCGTGTCGTCATCGCGAAACGCATCGCGCACAGCCTCGATCAACGCATCGAATGCCAACTCGGTTTCCTCCGCGTCCACCAAACTCATGAATCCGCGAATCTGCCAATCGTGATCCACCACATACCGCCCCACGTCAGGGCTGATCTCACGCGTCGCCACGCGGCGCACATGCCAGCCCAGTATTTTGTCCGCGCCGCCGCCATCATCCTGCGTGCGGTAGAACGTGAGCATGTCCGCCGATTGTTTGGCGTACCGCTCATAGCCGCTCACCTGGCCAATGCCCGCCACGGTATTGATCGTGGCCACAATGGCGTTGCGAATCTCGGCAACGGTCGGCATCAGGTCGTCCCGCCCAATCGCTGCACGATGCGTAGTCGCGCAGCCTCAAACATCCGCACCACCTGCGCACGATTGGCCGCGAACGCGCGGTGAAACATACCCACCGCGGGCGTGCCGCGCGCGGCGATCTTGCGCTGTATGGCGCGCGCAACGCCCGGCACCTCATCCTCCGACACGTCCAGCTTGTGCCGCACCCAATCCTCCAGCGGCTCGATCGGCGCCCAATGCGGGCGCGTACCCACTTCCACGGGCTCGGCGTAGTTGAGCGGCGACCCCACCACGCCGATCACACTGTCGCCGATGGCCTGCGGGCTGAGCGCGGTGACGCTGCCGCGCAGCCCACCGCCGCCACCCACACCCACGGGCGTCAACTCTTTCACCTCGCGCTGCATCAGCAGCTCGGCCTCGAGCATTGCGGCCGTCAATTCCTGCCGGCATATCTCCGGCGCGCGACGCCACAAATCGGAAAGCTCGGCCGCGCCGTGCAGCGTCACGTCGATATTCACACTCACCGGTAGCGCCTCGGGTGCGTCAGCCGGTCATTGCCCAGGCTGTCGTTGTTGTCGAAATTGCGAATGGCCGCGGCCGGCGCCGTGCGCTTGTCATCGAGTCCCAACTCGTCGAAGTAGCGCCCGCGCAAGCGGTTCGCGCGCGCGCCGTATTCACGGCTCTTGCTTTGGTGGTCCACGTTATCCGCTTGAATCGTGGATGTGCTGTCGTTCGCGTAAAGCGCCGCCAGCTGATCGCATAAAAGCGCCGCGGCCCAACACGTCACCGCTTCGCGGTCGATAGAGGGGAGGGTATCGCTCGCGTCGGAGAGGGTGTGCGGGACGGTGTACGCACAGCGCACGGTGGCCGCGGCGGATAAACCGGCAGGCACCTTAATCACTTTCGCGACCGAGGGCGCCTGATATAGATAAAACTGGTCGGGCTCAATGTGGCTCGGCGGCACATCGCCGATCGGATATTCCATCGATGTGATGTTGCTCGCCTCGTCATCCCACGCGCTCGGCAGCAGCAGCGTGGTTGCGTTGCTGGCGGTAATGTCCTCCACCAGCTCGCGCGGCCGGTCTTTGCTGTACCGGCTCACAGCGCGGGTGATGGCCTGATCGCGCGCGGCGGGCGTGATGCGGTTGCCCTCGTCGCGCACCAGGTCCATCACCAGCGATTGGTAGTCGATCAACATGTCCGCGCTGGCCGCTTACATCCGCACGCAGATTAGCAGCACGGTAATGTCGTTCCACGTCGGCGACGTGCCGCCGATCGTCAGGTCGACGGTGATCGCGCTCTCGTCGGCGATAGCGGTGTCGCTGATCGTGCCCTCGCTGTAGGCGCCTGCGGTAACGGAAATCGCCGAACTCAACACCGACGACGCACCCTCCTTGACGCTGACTGTCAGGGTCGGCGACGTGCCGCCCGATGCGCGCGCCGATGCGCCCACGCCGATCAACTTGCAGGGAAACGGCATGGCGAAGCGCGTCACCGCCGTGGTGGTGGCGGTGTACTGCCCAGAAATGTGCAGCGGGATCATCGTCACGCCGGAGATTGCCGACGAGTAGTTCGGCGTCGCGGCGTGCACCGGCGACATCGATACGCCAATGCCGATGCACAGCGTCAGCGCCAGCCCAAGCGCGAGGTGAGAAAGTTTTTTCATACTGAAAACTCCTTGCGTGATGTGAAATAAAAAAGCCCGAAAAAAAGGGCCGGCGCGAACACCGGCCCGAACGCTACTACCAGCGATTACGCGACGACGGCCTTGTACCAGCCGCGGTACTCCAACACGTTGCCGCCGTAGATGTGGCGGAGTTTATAGGTCACCTTGTCGTGCGAGAACATGGAGCCCTGCGTGGGGTTGTCCTGCACGAACAGCTCGGGTTCTTCGTTGCCGTCCAAGAACGCGATCTCGACACCCGGCACCTCGTTGGGATCACAGCTCACGGCCCAGTCGGTGGCGTCGGTCCAATACCACACCGGCTGCACCCGCATCTGCAACGACTCCACAAAATCGGTATCGTTGTTCGTCGCGCGGCGGAACAAATCGAACGCGGCTTCTTCAAGGTCGAACGGCACCCACAGATTCACCGGCGGCACGCCGATGCGGTCGGAGCTGGAAAGCTCGGTTTGCTTCAGCACCGCCAAGCGTGCAGCGGCCACGGCGGCCGCGCTGAGCGCAGCGGAGCCGAGGTTGCCGTGCGTGGCGTGAAAGAACGCGACCGCGTCGTACAGCGTCGGGTTGTCCTTCACGAAATCCAACACGAACTTGCTGAGCGTGCGCTTGGCCGCGCGCGAGAGTTTGATAGGCAGTTGCCGAATCACGCCCACGTCGTCGTTGCGAATCCCTTCCAGCGTCACCTCTTCGGTGCCACCGCGTTTTGTCACCGCATAGGTGGCCTTCTCATCACCGGGTGTGGTGAGCGGCTCATACGGATAGCCTTGCGACACCCCGGGCAGGTCGCCGTAACCGCCCAAGCGCGTGCGCTCCTGCGTGCGGAAATCGCTCACCGGCACCACGCTACAGGCGTTGCGCCACACTTCGTAGCGGCTGGTCTGCGCGTAGTCGGCAATCATGCGGCGCGTCATGGAGTCGCCCAGCACGTTGGCGAATGTGGATGAGTTCACCGACTCGCGGAACATTTCGTCGCGCACCGCTTCGCGCAGTCGTGCAGGGTCACAGTCGCGCAGTTGGCCGGTCACGCGGCGATCGCCGGTGATCTCGATGTAACATTCTTTAAACGAGGTCGGCCCGCCTTTTTTCGCGGCGAAGAAGTCATCCATCATCTTTGATACTTTATCCGCGCGGTCTTCACCGCCCTCCACGCGGCCGCCCTCGCCGAGGCCGGTCACGCGGCCCGACTCGGTAAAGCTCGAGAGATAGGTGCGCTCGTCGGCGATGGCTTGATCCACCGCCGCCTCGGTAAACGTGGTGAGCCCGTCGAAGTGCTTGCGCAATTTTTCCTTGGCCAGCTTCGGCAGGTTGGCTTCGGCGATGCGCACCCGCGCATTCGCGCGCGTCTCCATCATCGACAGCCGTTGAGTCATGCGCTCGTCGAGCGCCTCCAATAATTGGGCATCGGCGGGCGATCCATCGCCCGCGTCCGCACCTACTGCCTCATCGCCACGGTTGTTCGTGAGTGCCTCGCGGTACGCCGTCTCCAGCGCCGCGTCATCGTCCACATTCAAACCCGTCGGAAGCTGGCCCTTGTTGGCGCGCTTGACGGCCTCGATCATCCGATCACGTAATTTCATATCCTCTTGCTCCTCCGGGTTGAACGCCTCGATCAAATTGATTAACTGCCCACCCGCGCCGGGCTCGATAATGAGATCGACGCTGTTGACCTTGCTGATGCTGGTTGCGTTGCGACGATTGCCGACCGTCTTGGCCGTGCCTGTCGCGTCGATGGAAAATCCAAACAAGTCCGCCGCCATGCCGCGCGCGTGCGCCTCGCGCAACTTCGCGGGCACATCACCGGCGGACTCCAACAGCTCCAGCACCGCGCGCACTTCACCGGTATTGGTGCTGCTGCCCTCCACGAATCGCGGCTGCGTGATGCGCCCGATTAAATTATTAAACGCCTTACCCTTGCCCTTGATGTGCTCCTCGTCGCTCTTCACGAACACGCGCGCGCCCTCAAACAGCGGCGTGGCCTCGCGCAATACGGCGTCGGGATAAAAATTATTGTTGCCGGAGAGCCCGGCCTTGATCACGCGAATGGTCCAGCGCGTGCCGGCGGCGTCTTGGGATTCGATAAAAACGCCGGCCATTGCCTCGCGCAACGTCACCGGCTTGTGGTCCACCACAACTTCCTGCGGCGTGCCGAGCGTCACCGTATTGTCATCGCTGAGCGTGTAGGGATACGACCACAGGCGACCTTCGCGCGATGCGACGGCGCGGTCGGGATAGATCGCCTCGAGCGATAGATAACAACCCGGAGCGGGTCCGCTCGTCGCCGCGGCGATGGCCGCGCGCACCAAGTCAATCACCGCGCGCAGCTCGGTGGCCATCGCCTCGCGCAGCGATACTTCCCCGATCACGCCTTGCTGCGGTACGCGTTTCATTTGTCGCCGCGCAACTTGCGGCCGTCTTTGGTGACCACGATCACGTGGTCGCCCTTGTCGGAGAAGGCCAGCACCTCTTCCGCCTTCACCGGCAGGCGTTTAATGTTTGCCTTTCCGTCGCTGTCCAGCACGACTTTGCCGTGCTTGTCCAACACCGGCACTTCGCGCTCGACCAACTTCGCCGCGTCAGCGGCGGTCATCGCGATGGGGGCGGGTGATTCCGATGGCTTGCTCATGTATGGCTCCTGTTGTTCGGACAGATAAACCGAAACGGTCAGGCGCCACGATAAGGCGGGGTGTGCTGAATGTATTTTAACCGCGGTTAAAAATGAAAGCGGGGGAGTGTGGAATGCGCATCACGAATCATGATGCACGCGCGGGCGCGAATCAACCCACTCGACGTGACCGCCCGGCCTCTTCCAATTCGCGCTTGCTGCGGCTGCGCGCCAGCTCCTCGGAGGTGAAGGCCTTTTTCTTCGGGCTACTCATATCCCAGTGCGCCATGTGCGGCAGCGACTCGCAGCCGCAGTTGATCGTCTCACCGGCCGGCCCCTGCGGGTCGCGCGGGTAGCGCAGCAGCACCACGCCGCGCGGCGTGTGCAGCCGAAACGGCTGGTCGACCGACTGTATCTGCCCGTCCGCGGCGTCATGATGGAAGCGCGAATGCACTTTCCCTGAGCGGCGCCACTGCCGTTGCAGCCCGGGCAGAATCTCCACCGCCTGCTGCTGTCGCTCATACGCGGCGGTGGAGAACGCGCGGCCGAGTTCGGTGCGCACCACGGTGATTGCCCGCCCGCGCCCGCCCTCAAACAAACCGGCAATGCTGCCGATGGCGTCCCCAGGCGATTGCGCGCCGATCGCCACCAGGCCCAGCTGTGTGTTGATGCGATTCGCGACGGTCATCGATATATCGCGCATTTTATCGGTCATAAACGTGCGCATGCTGAGCAGCTGTTGCGTGTCCAGCTGCGGCAGCACCGCGCTAATGCGTATCCCGCCCGCCTCGAGCGGCCGCTCGATCAAGTCCGCACCCGCCTCCCACGCGCGGCCCGCGGCGCTGTTCACCGCGCGGCCCGCCTGCAGGGCCAGCTCATCCAGCGTCTGGCGGATGGACTTCTGCAGCTGCGGCAGGTGATAGCGTTCCCACTCCGTGGGCGCGCTGGCCAGCGTAAGGCGCGCCCGCTCGTTCGCCACGGTGAGCAGCCGTTCGATCTCGCCGAACGTGTCGCGCTGGATCTTCGTGCGCACCGCCGCGGCCTCGGTGCGCACGACTCTTAGGCGTTTGTTTTTTTCGCGCTCATTCATGCGGCAGCGCGGCCTCGGCTTCGCGTAAGCGTCGCACGGCGGTTTGGAAATATTGCGGCACCATCTCGATGCCTAGAAAGCGGCGCCCGGCCTCGATGGCGGCGACGCCCGTCGTGCCCGCGCCGGCAAACGGGTCGAGAATACCCCCCCTGTGGGGTTATTTGTATCAGCTCGCGCATCAGCGCGACCGGCTTTTGCGTGATGTGCACTTTGCCGTTGACGATGGTTGCGTACCTCAACACCCCGTCCAGATACACATCGGCCCACGCACGCATCGACCCGCGCGTTGCCCAGCAAATAAATTCCGACTGCCGGCGGAACCCGCCCTTGTGCGGCCGAGATCCACGGCCCTTATCCCACACCACCACCGAGCGCGTAATCAGCCCTGCAGTGGACGCCGCGTTATTCATTTCACTGAAATTTCGCCAGTCGATAAACGACAGCAGCACACCGCCTTCCACCAGCACGCGCGCCACACCGGTCATCCACTCATGCAGCTGCGCTAGCAATGCCAGCGAATCCCCTTGCCACATTTCCCACAGCGGCCGGCCCTCCGCGTCGGAGCGGGCCGACCGCTCGACGATCTCGGCTTGCGTTATTTCGTGATTGCATGTTGCGCAGCGCATTTTTTACGTCCCAGTTGCTTGCTCTATATGGGTTGAACGTCTTGCATGTCTTGATCGGGCGGCAGGTCGCCGAACGTGTCGGCCTCCCTGCGTCCGGCCGCTTCCTCGCGCGCGGTCGCGAGCTCGTCCTCCGCGTCAAAGTCCGTCCCAAGCCGTTCGGCCACTGACTCAATGATGCGCAGCGCGGTAAGTTCACTCAGCAATCCGCGCTCGACCGCCAGCGCCGCGGCCATCACCACTTGCTGCAACGCGGCTGCATATTTTGTGGTGTCGCTGGCGATCATCTCCGGCCACGTCACACTCACACCGCTCAGCAGCGCGGACTCCGGCTCGGCCTTGCCGCCGGCCATCAGGTGCCGGCGCAACACATACATGCCCACCGAGCGCAATACGTAGCCCAAGAAGTTTCGCCGCTTGCTGATCATCTTGAATGAGGGATCGCCCATCTCGCCCGCGGTGGCGCGGTTCACGTCGCCGCCCGTGCCGAACCAGTGTTCGGGTATCGACGCGCCGCCGAGGATGTGCCCGCGAAACAATCGAGCGCCAGCCGAGCTTTCGTACTGACCCAGCTCCGGCGCCATCGCTTTACGCTCAACCGTGTCGTTGTGATAGTGCGTCGATCCGGGCGAGGGCGGTTTGTCTTTCTTCGCGTAGTCGGCCACCTCGGCCGGCGTCGCGCCCTTGAGCGTCACGTCCCACACAAACGCGCGCATGAAGCTCGCGCGGTCCAGCTCGCCGAACAGAAATTGATCGTAGCCGTCCAGCCAATCCACCTGCGCCAGCAGGTCCGAGCGGCCACGGCCGCCGGTGATCAATCCGTTCACCCGGTAAAAAAAACATTCGCCATCTGCAAAGCCCGCGCGTATCTCGCGCGTGCGCTCGGTAAACACATCCTCCCCGCCGTTGATGATGATGCGGTATTTTTTGTAGCGGCCTTTACTGTCCTTTTTTGTTATCACGCCAATCGGCTGCGCCGCGTTGTCCGGGTCTTTCACCACCTCGGCGATGCGGCACGGATCGAGATAACCGATGCGCACGTGCCCGGTCAGCTCGTTGACGAACACCGGCCAGCACAGCTCGCCGAACAGCGCCAGCTCGCGCACCCGTTCTTCCAGTTTGAGGTCCCATTGATTGATGGGGTCGTCCCAATGCGCGTGCAGCACGTCCTGCAGGTCGGGCTCGTCGTGCGCCATCGCCACGCCCTCGGAGAGCATGTAGGCCAGCG
The DNA here is from genome assembly GCA_023266095.1 of Gammaproteobacteria bacterium. GTDB lineage: Bacteria > Pseudomonadota > Gammaproteobacteria > DRLM01 > DRLM01 > CAKKSB01. The sequence continues at coordinate 67,854 of JAHFRV010000003.1, forward strand.
GCAATTCAATCAGCCGATTGCCGAGCAGGTTCTGCTCCCACACGTAGTGCGCCAGCCGCTGCATGCGCTCCTGCGTCATCGGCGTAAGATCGCGGTTGCCATCGCCGGTGAGCTTGCGCCAGTCGGCCTCGTCGGGGTCCACCGTCACCGCCACCGCTTCGCGCAAGGGCCGCTCGTCGTCCTGCCGTTCATCCGCGGGCGGCATCGCCGGTGCGGCAAACGCGCGCACCGTGGCCATAAGTCGTTGTGCCATTTTCATTTGTTCAATCTCCTGGCGCTAACCGTGAACACATACACCTCACCCACGACGAATTGCTCCGCGAGCGACAACGGCAGCCGCATATCAAAGCTCCGTGCATCCGGTAGATGCTCAAACTCACTGACCGGCGAGAAGCCCACCGTCACGAGCGGCGGATGATTATTCACCCACCACGGCCGAAACTCGCGGGTGAACGTACAGCGGAACGGTAAATCGATGCTCTGCATAGCCGCGCAAACCTTTATAAAGCCTTTACGAGGCGCGAACGAAACACCGCCGCACGTCCGGCCGCATGAGAGCGCGCGCGCCGCGTGGCGCGCCTCTCGTTGCGCCGATCATTGCGGCTCGAGATCACGCACATACAGCATGCCCTCCAGCACCACTGTGTTGCCGTTGCTGTCGGTGCCGGTGGCGATCATGTGATAGTCCTCGCCGTCGGTGCCGGCGGCGATGCGGCATTGCGCGGTCTGCCCGCTCACCGTCGCGCCGCTCACCGTCACGTTCGCGCTGCCCGCCACGTTGCCGCGCTTCGCTTGCGTGATCACCGGCGTGCCCGAGAGCGTCACGCCGCTGCCCAGCACCTTCGCACCGCTGAAGTTGTAGACCCGCGATTCGCTCGCGCGCTTTTCCAGCACCGGCAATCCGTTTTGCGGGTCGCGCATCATGACGTCGTGCCCGTCTCGCGCAGCGTCCAGGTGGTTTCATTCGCGGCCGCGCCCGCCGCGAGGCTGAGCTTGGTCCACACACCCTGCGATGCGCCGGCCGTGTGGTTCTGCGAGTTCGCCACGTTCTTCGCCGTACTGTTGAACGTGTAGCCGCCCGGCGCAACCAGGCGGCTATTGCCCAAGCCGTTGGTGTCGCTGCCGCCGAGCGAGGTCTCCAGCGCAAAATCAAAGATGCCGAGCGCGTCGGTCACCTCGCTGATTTGCGAGGCGGTGAGCGCCAGCGTGCCGTGCAGGTTGGTGAAAAATATTTTGTCGTAGTACGTGCGCGCGCTGCCGCCGGAGGCGTCGGCCGCCGCGTCGTAGGCGATGCGCCGCACCTGCATCACTTCGTCGGGCGTTTTCTCAAACACCATGCCGCGAGAAATGCGGAAGGTGCTGGTGGCATCCGGCGCGGTGGCGAAGTCACGCGCGGGCGTCGCCACTTTCGTCGAGCCCACATAGTCGAAGATGCGGCGTATCTCGCCCGCACCCGTGCCGCCGGTGATGCGCAGCACCATGCCGTTGTAGGCGTCATCCGTCGCGCTCGCGCCGGCGTCGAGCGTGATGGATGCAGCGGCACCGGCCGCGGCGGTGTTGCTGCGCTCCGCCGTGGCCGCTTCCAGCGCCACGGCGCCCGTGGTGCTGGCGCTCTTCACGGCTTTCAGCAAATCCTTCCAGTTCGTCACCGAGGTCATTGCCACCGGCGTGAGGCCGGCGAGCACTTTCCCCTCGTTTTGCAAAACGCCCGCGGCATCGCGCCCGGTAACGGTCACCGTTTGCGTGACGTCGCCGGCGGCGGAGGACACCACCTGCACGTTGTCGGCGGCGGACAAATCCGCAAACACCACGCGCTTGGTCTTGTCCACCGCGCCGCCGATGTCGGTGGTGGCGTCACTGTCGGCCATCGAGGCCGAGCCGTAAATCTCTATATCCTGCGGTCGTACCGGCATTGCTGCATCTCCTATCGTTTCTCCACTGTCCACACCACACCGCGCGCGGGCACTTCCCACACCACGCCGCGCGCATCCACGTACCACACATCCGTCACGCCGCCCACAAAGCTCGGCTGCGGCTGCGACCAATTCGCCGGCAGACTCTCATCCGCCGCTATTACCATGCGCCAGTCCGCGGGCACGGCCACGTCGCCGCGCATTTCGCCGCGCCAGCCGGCCGGCACAAAGCGGTCGGCGACGATCGACTGCACCCAGCCCACCGGCATCGCGTGCTCAATGTTCACCGCCGCGCGCATCAGCGCGGGCAAGGCGAGATCCGCCGCCGCCACCGCGCGCCACCCAACAGGCGCGGCCTGCGTGGCCTCCAGCAACACGCCGCCGCGCCACAGCAGCGGCAGCATGGCATCGCTCGCGATGCCGGCGGAGAACATCACCGGCAGCCCGTGCTCGCTGCGCAGCCCCGAGAACCATGCCGCCTGCATGCCGTGATCCGCCACCAGCTGCGCGCGCGTGGCAATCGGCAGCGCATCATCGGCCGCGAGGCTCGACCGCCACACCGCGCCAAGCTCGGCATCCGCATCCACCACCACCGCGCCGCGCCACATGCCGGGCATGGCGACGTCCGCCGCGATACTCGCGCGATGGCCGGCGGCGAGCAGGTGATCCGCGCGCAGCGTCTGCGCCCATCCCGCCATCAATGCGGCGTCGCGGTTGATGGCGGCCAGATAACCCGCCGGCAACCCGCCGTCGCTCAATGCCGTGGCGCGGGCGAGGGCGGGCAGTGCGGCGTCCGTCGCGATGGATGATCTCCCGCCGGCTGGAATAGCGTGGTCGGCGTTGATGGCGCCGCCGCCAGCGGCTGGCTGCAAGTAAAGACTTACATAACGCGCATGCATATCAGAGGCTCAAAATATTCCAATCGAATGCGCGCCCCGTGCCCGCTATTTGTTTAAGCGTGAAGGTGCATTCCGTATCGACAGGAATCGGGATGCTGTATTTGTTTGGATCGGCCTGTATGTTGGCGAACGCTCCGATGCGCGTCTGTCTTGATGTGCTACCAGACTTGCACTTGCTATACACTCGCAGCTCAAGCACATCCCCATTAACCATCGCGTTTGCATCGACTACCAGAACATACACACCCGCCGTTGTAATGGCGGTGCCTAGCGTGTGCTCTGTATTGATCGTCGCCGTCTGAGAGCCGGATTGATTCGATGTTACGCTCATGAGGCCCCCATGATTGATACGTAGAAATTGGATACCGTGCCGCCGATAAACGTGAACCTCGCCGCAAGACGTGTTCCGGCTGGAATATCGACCGGCAGCCAAAATAGGTGCTGGGGAAAGACTCCACGGGTTGATGGGCGACCCAAAAAGCTGAGTTGCGACAACACTACTTGCTCGGAACCGGCTGCGCCGATGCCGATGTCTAATTTAAATTCGATCCCGTTAGTCGTGGTGTTTGATGTGATCATGATCCCCATCATGCGCATTGCGCTAGATGTCGATGCCGTGATCTGCGCCCATGACCCCGTGCCTGAGCCGGGCATGGTGACAAGGGTGCCGCGACTCGATCCGACACTGCTGCCGTAATCGGTGATGAGACTGAGCGCGGGGAGGGAATCAAATGCGGCTGCCACGAATCCGATGGATATTTGCGTGGTGCTTGAAGAGCTCGCCGCTGCGCGGACGGCGACCCGTGTTCCAGCCGGGATTTCACAATGGAATATGATGGGTTGATTCCAGATATCATCAGTATTAGATACATTTCCCCCCGCAATATTAGGAACGATAACCAGCTCTGATCCGGAGGCCCCGATACCGATATCGATCAATGCGTAGTACGGCGCGCCGGCATTGCCGCGCCACTGCACGACGACGCCGCACGAATTGAACGGAGTGGATGCCGTTACCTGCGCCCACGTGCCTTTTGCGTTAACCCCTGGGGTGGCGTTCGTTATTGCCTGCCCCTGATACCTATTACTACCGGCAAAGATTCCCCAGTCAGCCATTGATGATGCACTCTTTGTCGGCCGCATCGAGCAGACCGATGGAGACTAGATAATCTAGTCCCACAATCATGTCCGGATCGTCCGATAGCACTTCATTCGCTGAGTCGAGCAGCGACACGAAATCCTCCACGATAGGGTTGTTTTTTGCCGCCACGCGAATTCCGATGCGCTTAGGCGTCGGGATGCGCTTCAAAAAATCATAACGGGACCATGACACTCGACTGGCGCGCGCCAGGCGCGGTACAAAGCTCAGCGCTGCCGCATCCCACTCGTGCGTGCCAATATCCGGCCCGTCGATCGCGACTGAGGCGAGGCCATCCGGAAGCGGATCGGCGACTACTTCGCCCACACTCACCAGCTGTCCGTTTGACGCCCTATACACCGCATACCATGTCATTCAATAATCTCCGTCGCTGTTAACAGTCTTGATCGCCTTGCCGTCGGTCTTTACCACCCACATCCCGGCCAGCACGCCGCGCGGAATGTAGCGCCCACCCGGCACCACGTGCCCCGGGCCGCGCTCCATCAGCATATGCTGCACGCCTTCGGCATGCAGCATATTCAGCAGCGTGCGGACAAACGCGCGGTCCAACTTCACGCCGGCCTTGAGTCCCTTGATTACCGCCGTCCGGCGCGTAATCCAGCCCACCCGCATCACCACGTCAAACTCGCTCATCGCGCCATAGAGCCGCTGCGCCGCCTCAGGGGACTCGCACTCGTAAAATCGCACTGTCGCGGATTCCCGTGTTATCACTCCATGCAACATCAGCTACTCCTTGCTGCGCGTGTTGGTGCTGTTATCGCGCGGTGGTTACCGCCGTTGATTCATGATCAAGCGGCGGCGGTTGCCCATCGCCTGCGGCGTGTAGATATCACTGTTCGCCGCCACCGAATGTCCGGCCGGCGGCTGCATGGGATTGTGCGCGGCGTATTGACCGAGGAAGGCGGCCCACGCGCGGTCGGCGTGGCCGGCCTCGTCACTCTCCGCGTCGAGCCGCACGTGGCCCAATGTCGTCACGGTCTTGCGCAGCTTGTGCAGATCGGCGCGCAGCTCTTTGTCGCCCTGGCGGATGCGCACCTTGCGGTCTTCGAATCCCTGCTTGCCGATGGTGCCGAGCTGAATTTTATTTGGCCCGGTGAACAGCACGCCTTCAACGCGGTGTTCACCGTAGCGGCGCTTGGCATCTTCCACCGGCTTCTCGCCCATGCCGGTTTGATCGATCGCGAGCCGGCGCACGTCGTAGCGGCCGACCAGCTCATCCAGCACCGCGTCGTGCTCGGCGAACTTTTTGCGCTTGAGTGTGACGATCTCGCGCTCCCACAGCACATCGCCCACCAGCTCCCACACCCACGCCACCCACAGATCGCGCCGCGCGCCAATGTCGTTACCGATGTAGCAGGGGCCGCCCTGATACAGCTCAGGCCGGCCGGCGTCCGGGTGTTCCACGCCGTTAATGAGGTCATAGCTCAGCCACGCGCTGGCTTCGTCCAGCCAATGCAGCTCGTATTCCTGCGCCCATAAATCATCATCGTTCAGGCCGCGCCGCAGCTCGTCGATGTCGCGGTCCAACCCTTCGGCCACGGCCTGGTGAATATCCACCACGTGGCGGTGATCGGCCCACACGGAATCCGCCGTGGTCATGAGGTCGTAAAATTTATTCCCCTTGCCTTTCGGCGTGGACGTGATGCGCAGCTTCAATCCGCGCTTGCTCACCACCGGGAACAGCGAGCCCCATATCGCGCGCGAATCTTGATGGATGGCGAACTCATCCAAATACACATTCGCGGAGAAGCCGCGGGCGGTGTCGGGGTTCGCCGGCAACGCGGTGATCTTCGAGCCGCCGGGCAGCTCCACCTCGAGCGCGCGATAGCTTCCCTCGTCACCGCGCCAGTCGTATTCCAAATTCGTCACCGCCAGGTTGTACGCCTGGCAGTGCCGCTTGATACCTTCATCCATCGCCTCTTTGGCCTGTCGCTCGCCGCGCGAGAGGATCACCCAACGCTCGCGCCGCCCGCGCGAGATAGCCTCAAAACAATCATCGACAATTTCCAGGCAGGTGGTGAATGTCTTGCCGGTTTGTCGCGCGAACATGCCGATCTTGAAGCGCGAGCGATCCAGGAACCACCGTTGCTGATAGCCGTAGAGCGGAACGACGGGCATGTTCATGTGTCGTAAATGCCATAAATTTCTTCGCGCACCCGGCGCAGCGTCTCCGGGTCGAAGCGGCGTTGGCCGTCCACCTTCTCCTGTTCAATCTCATCGAGCTTTTTCTCGGTGAGTTTTTTGAGTTCGCGGCGGGCGATGATGGCCACGTCGGCGCGGAACCGTTCGGCCTGCGCCAAATCTTTTAGGGCCTTCGCGAGGAACATCACCTCGTTGGCGGCCACGCCTTCATCGCGCTCGCCCATATCGCCCATCGTTTGATAGGCCACCGAGCGCAACATCTGCCCCAGCAATTGCGCCACGTCGCCGTCGGGGTCTTCCGCCCAGGTTTTACTCCACGTCGCCGCCAAGCCCTGCGCCTCTTTCCAGCGCTCCATCTGCCTCTCGGCTTTTTGTTTGTAGCGGCCGATTGCGGACCGGCTTACCTCGGCCTCGCCCAGGCCGCGCAAATGCGCGACGATATCGTCGATGGTGTAGCGGCCCTCGCGGATCAGCCGGTCCACCTCGGATTTAATGGGAGGGTCTAACTGCACGATGCTGCTCTTGCGCGCCATATCATTCACCCGGCCGCGGGCGCTTCACGCCCGGCGCCGTGGTAGCGCCTTGCGCCACATCCACGCCGCGCTCGCGCAGCTTCGCCACGCGCACGCCGCCCACGTCGCCGAGATCGAGCAGGTTTTGTTCCTCCAGCCACGCCAGTTCGGTGCGCAGCAGGTCGTGCCCCACCTCGTGGCCGAACGCACGCAGCCCCTGCTGCAATAGGTATTCGTTCGCGCTGTAGTTGGCGGACTCCACCAGCAGGCGGAGTATCACCAGGCGGCGGTCCTCGGCGACAAGGGCGGCGTACATCGTCATTCTTTCCCCCGCATCAGGTGTTGGTGTATCAGACTCAGCAAGTTGCGCATGACGTGAAATTCGCCGGCCACGTGTTCCAGTTTGCCGGCGGTCTCGCTTAATTTTCCGTAGAGCTTGCCGAGATCGGCGTGGGTGGGCGCGCGTCGCGCGTCCTGTTCCAGACGCGCAATGCGCACCGCGTGATCGTCGGTCTTGTCGTCGAGCTCGCCCTTGAGATCATCGACGCGCTGGTTCGTCGCGCGGTCCTTGTTCCCGAGGTGAACATAGAATCCAATGATCCCCATCACCACGAAGTTGACCATTTGAAAAATCAGCACCCACCACCCCACCTCCATACCGCGCCCTTTCTCTACTGATTGCTGATTGTTTTTTGCGCGCGCAACCGGCCGATGATGGCGAGCACGCCGCCCAGCGCGGAGAGCGCCGAGCAGGTGGCGAGTATCGCGTCCACCACATGCGCTTGCGCGGCCGCATCCAGCGTGATGCCGAACAGACCGGCCACCCCGGCGAAGGCAGCCACCACGCCGCCCCACACGCCGCGCGAGGCCCACCACGCTTTGCCGCTATCCATTGGGCACCTGCGTCGCAGCGGCCTGGTGAATCCAGCCCAACACCTCGCGCACGTCGAGCAGCAGACCGGCATCGAGCACCGGTGCATCGCCCGTCGGCTGCATGCGTGCCTCCAGCTCCACGCGCACCACCGCGATCAGCGTATCGAGCAAACGCCGATCCGACAGATCGAGCGCGGCCCAGTCGATGCGCGAGCGCACCACCTCCTCGAGCGCGGGAATGGTGGCCACCAGGCCACGGTCCACCACCTCAATCGCCTGCGCGGTAATGTCCTCCACGCGCGCGCGGCGCCGCTCTTGCGCCTCGGGCGTCGATTCGCGGCCCACGTATTTATCCACCGCGTATTGCACGCCCGCCCGGGCGAGCAGCATTTGCGAGGCCGGCGCCGACGCCAGCGCGCCTTTGCCATCACCGCCTGGCGTGGTGGCGCAGCCCGCCAATACCAGCAACACACTCAACACCGCTATCAGTCTCATGCTCCGTCTCCTTTGGCTTGCCTATCCACCACGGCCTTTATCAGCGCCGCTTCTTGGTACCGAATCGCGATCTCCGCATGCCGGTCCATCTCGCGCAGCACGCCGCGAATCAAGCGCAACACGCCTAGCCCATCGGGGCGGCTGGCGAATTTGGTAATCAACGCATCCAGAGTGATGAGCAGCGTGTCCGCATCGATGCCGTTAATCTCCGCGCGCAACCGGCGCAGCGTATCGGGGTCCAGCGGCGGGGGCGGAGGCACGGGCGGCATGACGCTGTGCATCTCAATAGCTCCACAGCCACGGCCGCGGGCGGCCGGGGGCATTGGGTAGATCGTCCAGATGGATGAAGCGCGCGGCCTGCACCCCGCGCTGCATCACGCCGATGCCGGTGAACCCCAACTGCTGCGCGAGATCAATCACGCGCAGCGCATCGTTGCCCAGCACGCGCACGTCAGCGGAGCGGCCGGTGGTGTGCGGGCCGGCAGCGCCGGTGGCGCTCACGGCGGCATTGTGTTTTGCGCAGCGGTAGGCGGAGGTGAGTGGCAGCGCAATACCAAGCTGCCGGCGCAGCGCCACCAGGCGCGCCATGAACGTGGTGTCCATGCGCATCTGGCCACACCCACATTTGCAGGCCAGCTCGTCGAGCGGAAAGTATTGCCAAGGTGATGCCGTCATGATGGAGATCATGACGGCGGTGCCGCGGGGTGTATTTTAACCGTGGTTAAAAACTAGATGCGACGCGATGAAAAAACAATGTAGCAAAAAGCGGGGAGCGGGTCACTCCTTACCGTTCTCTCTTTTCGGCTGCTCGACTCTATCAAAGGCAGTCCCAGAGGCAAGCCCTGCGCCCGTCCCCATTTCGCTGGTCGTAGAAGAAAAGTCTTGCAGCACACCGGTTGAATCAAAGCGCAGCGTCACCATCGTGGTGCGAGAGTCGGCGCCGCCTATGAATCCTCCGACAATAGGAATAAAAGTTTCGGGGCGCGTCTGAATTTCAAAGTACATATAGCTAACCATCCGATCGCCGCTCGAGCTAATCGTGCTGGATGTCGGCCTGCCAAAAGCGCGATGCACATCTTCGAGCGTTGTCTTGCCTTTTTGCAAGACCGTCAGCTGATCTTCGTTAATGCGAACTCCAGAGGCCGCGCATGCAACGAGTTGCAGTATGACGATAGCGACCGCTAATCTTATCGACACTTTCATAATCACCCCCGTTATTGTTGTTTGCAGTCGTCACAGTAATCAAAGAAGGTGAGCAGCATTCTCACACCATCTTCATCCAACCCATACATGAAACTGAAATCCACCACCGCCTGGGCGAGCTGTGGCGCCAGCTGCTTACGCTGCTTGGCGGCCGCCCGCGGCACAAGTTTCTCCAACTCCCTAAGTCGCGCCAAGTCACTCTCCCGGCGGCGCTGCGCCTCAACCTCCGGCGCCACCACATATTGCGCTTGAGGGTCGGCAATCCCACGCGTGTACCGCATTTCGCCCCGGCCGCTCAACAGCCACTCGGCGTCGATCCCGTGCGTGCGTGAAAGAGCACGCACGAGCTCAACAGGGACAGGCCGCTCGCCGCGCTCGTAATTCTGGTAAGCACGCAAGGATATCCCCATCTGGGCCGCGATCTCCTCTTGAGAAAGCCGCGCGGCGTCCCTCGCCTGCTTTAGCCTCCCCCCAATACCGCTGTTCTCATGCATCTTTTGCCTTTCTTTTTTGCCGTGCGTAAAGACCCCCATCCGTGCTTGACTTTACGCACAAACATGCCGATACTTACCCGAAGCCGCTACTATAGACGGGTAATGATAGTGCAGAAAACGGACGAACGCACCCCGGGGCTAACCCTCCACAGAAAGGTCAGGATCGCCTTCATCGATCAGGGCACCACATTTCACGCCTGGTGCCTGAGCAACGAGATTGATCCTAAAAATGCGCGGATGGCCATCGTCGGCGGATGGAACGGCCCAAAGGGGCAGGCATTACGCCGGCGCATCTTGTACGCCGCCGGCCTCATCAAACAGGAGGTCGCATGACGATCCACGACATCGCCCCGCTTTCGGTTATGACCTCGGCTCTGGCGTATCAGCACAGACCGCAGCTAATCCATTTGTCCGATAGATTCAAGCAGGAGAGGCGGCGACTTAAATTGTCTCTTGCTCGTGTGGGCGAGATTTGCGGGGTCAGCAAAAACACGGCTATCTCATGGGAGCACGGGGCAAAAATCCCCGCCGAGGCGCTGGCATTGTTTGCCCAGGTTGGCGCTGACGTTCAGTTCATCGTTACTGGCGTGGCGTCTGCTAATCCGCCGATCCCGTATGATCCGGCCGCGTATCGCGTGCTAATTGATAGGGTGATTGCGCTCGCGGCGGTGATCATGACGGGCTCGGCCGCATCGTAATCGCGGAGGCCTCATGAGCGAGAACCCCATCAAATACCACGCGCCGCCGTTCGATCTTGAGCGATTCAAGCGCGTCATCGCCGGCATATCGGCGGCCATCGACACGAGTTCCATCGACGTTGCGCGGGCGCGCCTGCTGATGCAGGCCAGCAACCCTGCCAGCGACATCGACGCGCTGGCCTTCTGCGCCAACCTCGAAGAAGAAATGGCCGCGTTCACCGATGCGATCTTGGCCCCGTTTCAAGACATCTATGCAGGAGAGATCAATGGCGACTGAAACAACTCAAGCCGCCGAGAAGGTGTTGAAAGTGCTCAACACCCTTTTGCGAAATTTTGCCGTCGGCTTCACGAACCGGGAGCTAGCGGAAGCCACGGGGCTCAACCCATCCGACATCACGCGCTACGTCAAGACGCTGGAGAAGTGCGGCTTCGCGGAGCGCGTACCCGAGACGGAGCGTATCCGCGTCTCGCATCGCATGGCGCGCCACGCCGTGACCATCCTGCATTCACTCGATGCGGCCAAGGGCCGTATCGACGAATCCATCACCCGCATCACCACGCCACTGTAAGGAGAGATAGCAAATGGCACGCAAACCGAGAGAGACCACCGTCGAGCAGCACATCGTCACCGAGTCCGATACGCCGGGGCTGCCCGCGATGGTGGCGGCGCATGACGCACTGGCCACCGCGCAGGTCAATTATGCGCAAGAGCGGGACCTCGCCAATCAAGTGCTGGGCGAGGCCCGCGCAACCGGAATGATTGAGGATTTTTCGCGCACCGTGCGGATTTCCAAATTAACTTTTATCAAGGAAAACAAACTCTATCGCTCATTGAAGGGCTCGAAAAGTCCGGACGGTGCGGAACTTTCCGGCACGTGGGAGGAATATTGCGGTCTGCTAAACCGCTCTACCGACCAGGTAGACCGGGACATTTCCAACCTGAAAGTATTCGGCGAGCAGGCGCTGGAGAGCATGACCCGGATGGGCATCGGCTATCGAGACCTGCACAAGATGCGAAACCTGCCGGCGGATCAACGGCAAATAATTATCGGCGAGGTCGAGGCGAATGCCGACGACAAAGAGGCCATCATTGCGCTGATCGAAGACATCGTTACCAAACACACCAAAGAAAAAATCGCCCTCGAGCAGGAGGTGCAAACCCTGCGCGACGACGCCGAGGCGAACGAGCGGGTGATCGAGGGAAAGAACCGCAAGATCGATCAGCTCGACAAAGCCCTCCATCGCCGCGAAAACCTGGACGGCCACGAACTCAACGCCGAGCTGGCCCGCGAACTGGAGGACGAGACCCTGGCCGTCATCGCCTCCATTCTCGGCATGGAGCGGGCGGTGTCGCAAATCACCTCGCACGCCGAGGCGCCGCAAGACCTGCTCGACGCGCGCGCCTACGCCATCCGCCGCATTCTCACCCGTCTGCAAGAGCTGGAGGCCGACTACAACATCGCGGCGGTGGGGCCGGCGGACGACGGCTGGATGCACTACGTGCCCGGCGTCGTACAGCCGCAGGCGGATTGATGATGTACGCCGCGCAACAGGGAGAGGTTGAGTATTTCCGGCAACTGGCGGGGCGGCTGCACGTCGCCCCGCACAAGGATCGGGGCGGCCTGGTGCAAGAGGCCGCCGCCTTCCTCGGCATATCACCCCAGCAGGTGTACCGCCGGTTGCAATCGGCCGGCTGGCGCAGCGGTCGCAAGCTGCGCACCGACAAGGGCGACACGCGCTTAGGCGATGCCGAGCTGCGCATGATCGCCAACGTGATGGCCGAGAGTGCGCGCGCCAACGGAAAGCGCCTGCTCGGCGTGCGTGATGCAATGGAGATACTCCGGGCCAACGGCCACCTCGCGGCGGACGTGGCGCCCGAGACCGCGCTGCGCGTGATGCGTGCGCGCGGCCTGCATCCCGACCAGCTGGCCCGCGCAACCCCGCACACCAACCTGCGCAGCCTGCACCCCAATCATTGCTGGCAGTTCGATGTGTCGGTGTGCGTGCTGTTCTATCTGGATCACGGCGGCCTCGGCGTGATGGATGAGAAGAGGTTCTACAAAAACAAACCGGAGAACCTGAAAAAAATAGAGAACCACCGCGTGCTGCGCTACCTGGTCACCGACCACTACAGCGGCGCGTTTTTTGTTTATTACTACCTCGCCGCGGGCGAGAACCAAGAAGTGCTTTTTGACTTCCTCATGCGTGCGTGGACCAAGCGCGAGCATGCGCAAGACCCGATGCACGGCGTGCCGCTGCAGCTGTTGTGGGACGCCGGCAGCGCCAACCAATCCTACCTGATTAAAAACTTGCTCAACCGCCTCACCGTGCGCCAGCACGTACACACGCCCGGCAATCCGCGCGGCAAGGGGCAAGTAGAGACCACGCACAACATCGTCGAGCGCAGCTTCGAGGGCCGCCTCTCATTGATGCGCGTGACCGATATCGACCACCTCAACACCGCCGCCGCCACGTGGATGCGCTGGCACAACGGCACGCGGTTGCACAGCCGGCACAACGCCACGCGCTACGGCGTGTGGCAAACCATACGGCAAGAGCAGCTGCGCATCTGCCCGCCGCGCGCGCTGTGCGAGCAGCTGCTGCGCACCAAACCCGAGCCGCGAAAAGTGCAGGGGAACCTGGTGGTGCGCTACGCCGTGAAAGGCTTCGAGCCTGCGTTTTATTCCATCGCGCACATCGAGGGCGTGCGCGTGGGCGAGAACGTGGACGTGTGCGTCAACCCCTACCGCGCCCCGAACGTGGATGTGATTTTACAGGGCGCCGACGGCAGCGAGCAGGTGTACGAATGCACGCCGCTCGGCCGCGACGCGGCGGGCTTCCTCGTCGATGCGGCGGTGATCGGCGAAAGCTACAAGAGCGCGCCGGACACCGACGTGGACGCGCACCGCAAGGCGCTGGCCAAGCAAGCCTACAACGCGGACACGCAGCTGGACGTGGACAAGGCGCGCCGCGAGAAGCGCCCCGCGTTCGGCGGCGATATCGATCCGATCAGTTACCTCGAAGCCCAAACCGCGGCGCATTACATGCCGCGCCGCGGCACCGAGCTGGATGTGCCGCAGCGCATCCACGTTGAGATCAAACCCCTCACGCACGTGGAGGCGTGCCGCCGCGTGGTGGCGCGCCTGCAACGCGCGCTCACGGCGTATGAGAATCGCGCCGTGCGTGAGTGGTACCCGGATGGTGTGCCCGAGGAAGAAGTCGGCCACCTGGTGATCAGGCTGCAAGCGGGCGCCGCACCTGAACCACAACAACAACGCGCCTAATAACGGAGGATGTATGGTTATGCCCCGCAAAAGGGAAGAAGACTGGCTCACGTATCGGCGTAAGCCGCTCACCCCGCTCAAGCTCAAACGCCTGCTCATGGCCTACCGCGCCAGCCAGGTAGATCTCGCGCGCCGGCTGGTGTTGGACAACGGGTGTCCACCGCACGAAAGCACGATGGCGCAAATCATCAACCGCGATATCTGGCCCACCAAAACGTCGCGCGAAAATCTCACCGCGCAAATTCACGCGTACCTGCGCGAGCTGGGTGTGAGTGATGAGGAGATCGCAACGTCGTTGCAGATTGATGATGAATCCGGCCGGCCGGTGATTGCTCGCCGCCAAGCTCGCCAACCACCGGCGGCCGGTCCGAATGTCGATTATGAGAACCCACTTCCGGAGACTGCCATGTTATCACAAGCCGCGCGCAAACATTTCAAGCTATTCAAAGACCCATTTTCGGACGACGTGCAAGGGCCGGACGATGTGTACCTGAGCGCCGAGCAACGCTACATCCGCGAGGCCATGTTTCAAACCGCCAAGCACGCCGGCCTGCTGGCCGTGATCGGCGAGAGCGGTGCGGGCAAGACCACGCTGCGGCGTGATCTGCTCGACCGCATCCAGCGCGAGGGCCATCACATCACCGTGATTCAACCGCGCATCATCGACAAAGGCCGCCTCACCACCGGCGCAATCTGCGACGCCATCATCGCCGACATATCGCAAGAGCGCGTAAAGCACAGCCTGGAAGGCAAGGCCCGGCAAATCGAACGGCTGCTCACCGGGTCATCCCGCGCGGGAAATAGTCACGTGCTCATCATCGAAGAGGCGCACGACCTCACCATCGCCACACTGAAATACCTCAAGCGGTTCTGGGAACTGGAAGACGGTTTCCGCAAACTGCTGGCCATCATCCTGGTGGGCCAGCCGGAACTGAAAGACCGGCTGGATGAGCGGCAAAACTGGGAGGCCCGCGAGTTTATCCGCCGCTGTGAAATCGCCGAGCTGATGCCGCTCAACGGCAACCTGGAGGAATACGTCGCGCTCAAGTTCAGGCGCATCGGCAAAACGCTGGATGAGCTGTTCACGCCGGATGCGTTCGACGCGATACGTGATCGCCTCACCCTGCGCCAGCGCGGCAACGACGTCACGGTGTCCATGCACTATCCGCTGGTCGTGAATAATTTGATCGTCCGCGCGTTGAACGTGGCCGCCGAAATCGGCGAGCCCACGGTCACCGGCGACGTCGTGCGGGGGGTGTGAGCATGCTGCCCTACATCCTCATTCAATACCGCACGCGGGACGGTGGCTACCAGCGTTTTTATGGCCCCTGCAAAAACGCGCGCCCGCTGTCCGCGCCGCGCTACGCCGACGAATACATCGAGCATTGGGCCAAGGTGTTCCTCGCCGAGCAGTTGATCGAACTCGGCATCGTGTTTGAGAGTTTTCTCATTGCGCCGGCGGAGATACTGGCCGCCGTGCTCGCCGAGCGCGAGCGGCTGCGCGATGTGTTCCGGCCGCTGTTGCCTCGGCAAGAGTGCGTGCGGCAGCAACTCGCATTCAACAACGGGGAGGGCTGAGCATGGACTTTATTGCGGGTTATATGGCCGGGTGTTTCGTCACCGGCGCTGTTGTGTTTCTGGGTTTTCAAATCGGCCGCATGGATATGCTCAAACGCCGCGAGCTTGACGGCGACGCTACTTCGACGGCCCCCGATGGCAAGCCCTGGAGCACCTACTTACTCAAGCGCCGCAAGCACGACGGCGACGGGCGCGGTGAAGGGAGCGACTACTAATGGTCTTTCTTTCGGGTTTTATCGTCGGTTACGTCGTCGGCGTCGCCGTCATGCTGGGCTTTGCGTTCGTTGTGTGCATGATCGAGCGCGGCGCCACGGCAACAAAACAGGAGGGGTGAATCATGAAATATACAGGCACAGAAATGGAGACGGTGAGCGGTCGCATGGTCGATCTGGTCAACACCAGTCCCGATACGATTTATCTGCCCGACGTGGCGCGGCACCTGTCGCGCATCGCGCGCTTCAACGGCGCCACGCGCGGCGAGGTGTACAGCGTGGCGCAGCATTCGGTGCTGGTGGCCGACCTGGTGGAGAAGTTCTACCGCATCACTGATCCGCTGGTGGTCATGCAGGCCCTGCTGCACGACGCGCACGAGGCCTACCTGGGCGACATTACCACGCCGCTCAAAAACGCGCCCGGCATGCGCGCCGCGCTGCGTCGCATCGAGTCGCAAATCATCGACGCGGTATACACCGGCCTGGGCGTGCCGCCGCCCTGGGGCGGCAACGTGGACGTGATCAACCAGGCCGATCAACTCGCGCTCCGGATAGAGGCCCGGCATTTGATGTACACCCGGGGCGAGGAGTGGCAAGACCAACGCACCATTCACCCAAAAGCGGCGGCGCTGTTTCGTCAGCCCCTCACGCACGACCGCGCCTACGATCTTTTTCTCGGCGAGTTCGGGCGCCTGGAGCTTGCGATGCACCGCTACCCCACCGCGTGCGGTGCCTGACATGACGCCGCGCATGAGACTCAACTTGTTAATCGGCCTCGCCACGCAACAGCAACGCGAGGGCGTGATGCGGCAGGTGGTCGAACACCTACACCACAACAACCACACCGACCGCCTGCACCGCGTCCAGACCATGCAGCTGCAAGAGTGCATGGACATCCTCACCATCGACGAGATCGACCTCGCCGCCCGTGCCCTCTCGCGCGCGCTGGCGGGGTTTCCTCAACACCACGGAGCCCCCCAATGAAAACACTTTTTATCGCGCTGCTGTCTCTGCTCACCGGCGCCGCGCACGCGGCCGAGTTCGGCTTCGCCGTGTCCGGCAACTACCACCTCACCAGCACCGTGCCCGCCGGTTATTGGATCGACACCGGCGAGCGCGAACGCTACCGCGCGGACGTCACGGTGTACGCGCGCGAGCGCGCGTTGTTGTTCAGCGCGCAGCCGTACATGAGCGGCAGCGGCAGCCCCGACGTGGCCGGGCTCAACGCCGGCATCGGCGTGGAAGCCGGCCCGATCACCGTGTCGCTCTACCACCACTCCTGCCACAACCTCGACCGCGCCGGCTGGATGCGGCAGGGCGGCACCTGGCAGCCGGCGCCGGATTGCAGCGTGAACGGCATCAAGATTCGCATGGAGTTCGGCGAATCGTTTCAGCCGTTGTGGTGATCGATATGGACAACTACATGGCCCTGGATTCGTTCACGGCGGCGACCGACAGCGCGCCGATGATAAAAGTGTTGCTGGGAGGTGTCATCAATCTGCATGGGCGCAGCTATGAGCACGCAGACCTGCTGCAACTGTGGGCGATGGTGGATGAGAAGGCCGGCATCACATTACGCACCTTCGCAACCTATGGCACGGGCAACCCCATGCCAGACGGCAACCCCGGCGAGTACGTTGGGACGTATCAGATTAACCGCGGCGCGCTGGTGTTCCATGTGTTCGAGCTGCACAGCGCATGATCAACGTCACCTGCCCATTCTGCGCAAACCATTTCCCCCTGCAGGCGGGCCTCAACGAGGCGGACTCGCGCCGCTTCGCGGAAATGATGGGCGAGTTGCCGCCGCAGGTGGCGCGGCAGATGCCGGCCTATCTCATGCTGCACAAGCCCAAGAAGCAGGGCCTGCGCATGTCGAAAATCGTATCGCTCATGCAGGACCTCGCGCCCGAAATCAAAGCGGCTCAGGTGACGCGCGACGGTATCACGCACGCGGCGCCGGCGGCGGTGTGGGTGGCGGCGCTCGAGAAGGTGATCGAAATGCCTAACCTCCAGCTGCCGCTCGCCGGCAACGGTCTGCTGCGCGAGATCTGTGTGCGCCTGGCCTCGCGCGAGGAAGGCAAGCAAGAGCGCAAGACCGAGGAGGTCAAACGCTACCGGCCGGCCACCACGGTGGCGAGCGCGCCGAAGGCGGCGGGCGATGTGGTGGCGAAAGCCGCAGGCTACAAATCGGGGGCGGCGGCGATTCGCGGCCTGTTGAGCGGGAAAAAGGAGCAAGAAAGCGATGAATGAATCAGACAAGATGCCGGGCGCGCATCACGATTTATTGAATATTCTGCGCAAGCACGCGGGGCGCAAGAACGCCATCAGCATGGCGGAGCTGTATGAGCAGTACACGGGCACGAAGGTGCCGCGCAACAGCAAGGGCAAACCGCTGGTGGATGTGCCCACGTTGTCGAGATCGATGCGCCACATGATCGACACGCTGCGCGATGTGTGGGGCATTCCCATTATGTCGTCGTCCTCGGCCGGGTATTGGATCGTCACCGATCCGGCGGAGCTTGGCGCGGTGCATCATGAGTTTATGAGCCGAGGGTTGAAGAGTCTGCAAACGGCGGCGCGGCTGAAGCAGATATCCCTGGTGGACGCGGTGCAACAACTGGCGCTCGATTTGCAAAACGACGGTAGCGCGTTGCGACAGGGCATGGCCGAGAAGCGCCGCAAGATGGCCACCGACCCGCAGCTGGGGCAACTGACCTTAAGCCCGGAGGCGAAGCTGGCGGTGATCACGCGGCACATGCAGGAGCTGCTGGATGATCCGGCCAAATACGCCGACCAGGTGCGCGCGCTGCAAAAGCTGTTCGGCCCGAAGCTGTTGCCGGCGTCGGTGCATGAGGCCATCAACAAGCAGACGGCGGAGGTGCGTTCGATGGCCGCGCGCACGATCGAGGCGGCCGTCCGACTGCAATCGATGGTGGGGCAGGTATGACGGCGCGGCAGGATTCACAGCGCCGATCCCGTGTGGTATCAATACGCGGAGGGGGCGAAAAAAATAATGATGTACGGCGACGTGATCTGGCCAAGATTCATATGGGCGCAAGCGCGCTCGGGCTCATCACCCGCGATGATGATTCAGCGTATCGTCTCATGCTGTCCAGCGTGGCCGGTGTGGCGTCAGCTGCCGCGCTGGATGCGGCAGGCAGGGCCAAGGTGTTGGGGCACCTTCGCCGCGCCGGCTGGCGGCCCACAAAGGGCGGCAGCAAGGCCGCCGCAACCTCGGGTCAGGTGTCAGCTGTCGCCGACCAGGTGGGCATGATACGGGCGTTGTGGGCGCGGCTGGCAGAGGCGGGCGTTGTGCAGAATCACACGCAAGCCGGGCTGCGTGCGTGGCTGGTGAGCCAGACCCGCAAATACCACCCCGCCCGCGCCGGCTACAGCTCCCCCGAGTTCCTCCCGCCCGCCGTCGCTCAGCGCGTCATCGAGCAGCTCAAGGGCTGGGCCAAGCGGTGTCAGGTGCCGGTATGAGCGGCGCAAAGGGCAAGGAGCTGCTGGGCGATATCGCGGCCAAGATGGCCTCCGTGCTGCGCGCGAAGGGCGGGATGACCGCCGAGCGTGCCCATGAGATAGCGGCCGACGTCGTTGATATGCTGCGCAAGGATTTGGGCGGGCAGCTGTTCTATCTGCCCAAAGGCACCGCCCTGGATATAGAGTCCCGCGACATCGCGATGTGGCGGGACTTCAACGGGCGGAACCACGAAGAGCTGTCCCGCAAATACAACCTCGCTATCCCCAAGGTATACCAACGCCTCAAGGCCGTCCGCGCCGCGATGATTGCCCGCGAGCAATCCGATCTATTCACCGGCTAGACAAGCCGCGCTCGCTATTTTACTCTCTGCAAATCTTTTTTATTCGGCGTCCCGTTTTGTTTCGTTGTGATGACGTTATATCCCGGTTATCACGTCCTACTCCTCTGGGTTATAACATTGGTCCTCAGTTTTCCTTGGCGTCTTGGCGGTAACTCAGATTGATCCGTGTTGACGGCGTGGCGGTTCAGCGCGGGTTCTGCCGTATGCCCAAGGGGTCGGCGGGATCCACCCCGCCCATGAAAGGCAGGCGGCGGTCTTGGTTGGTGATCTGATAGACCTTGCCTATCCAGTTGTTGATCACCGCCTCGGCGGTGTCGTGCCAGGTGTTGTCGAGTCCGGGGCGCAGCAGCGCCTCCGGCAGATCGGGAATCGGCGCGCCGCTCCGGCGTGCGGCGAGCAGCCGCTCGTGATGTTCGTCCAGGATCGCCTGGGTGCGGCAACTGAAGTAATTTTCGGGAAAGGGCGGGTAGTCCGCGCGTTTACCGTCCATGTAGTGCGTGACCTCGCGCTTGTATTCCTTGAACAGGCTGATGGTGTCGTATTCGGGATGGCCTTGAAAAAAGATCAGACGAAATAAATCCTCGCTCACCGCGAGATGCACGCCCGCTTCCTTGCTTTCCACCAGCACCTGCAAACCCGCCGCTTCGAATTGGGCGCGGCTCACGTCGTTGAAACGCGAATGGGGCACGTCGAAACGGGTGTTGACGCCCTGCACCAGCGGGTGGTGCGGGTCCATCACCCGGTGTGAGAACACCCCCCAGCGCTTGAAGCCGAGGTGGCGGCGCTTCTGGCCGTAGCGGAACTGCATCACCGCGTGGGTGGCGAGGCAGGAACAGAGGGTGGAGGTGACGTTGTCGTAGGCCCAGTCGATCACCTCGATCAGCGGTTGCCAGAACGGTTCCAGGGCGAGGTCGGGCTGGGTGACGTTGGCGCCGGTGATGATGAGCGCGTCGAGACCGTCGGCCTTGATTTGCTCGAAGCTCTCGTAATATTGCTCGACATGCGCGCGCCCCTCCGGCCCGCGCGCGAGTTCCTTCAGGGTAAACGGGTGCATGTAGAACTGGGCGATCTGATTGCTCTCGCCCACCAGTCGGAAGAACTGGCGCTCGGTGGCGGTGAGCGCGGCATCGGGCATCATATTGAGCAGGCCGATGTGCAGCTCACGGATGTCCTGCTGCAGCGCGGCGTCGCGCGGTACCACGGTGCCGCCTTCTTCCTGTATGCGCTCGAAGGCCGGGAGTTTTGAATTGGAGACCAGGGGCATGTCAGTTCGCTCGTGTGCTTGTCACGGAGGTCAGGCTTGTTGTGCTACGGCCTGTTCCACCAATCGCAGGAAATCGGCCTCGGTCTTGACTGCGGCCAGTTCGGTGGTGGTGATGGTGTAACCGTATTGTTGGGCGATGGCCTCGTAACGCGGGATGCGCGAATAGAACAGCCGCGGGAACATCCAGCGCACGAAGTCGTCGGGGTTGATCATCGCCACATAGGGCAGATCGCGTTCGCGCATGTAGAGTTCGAGTTGCTCGCTGAGAAAGGCCTCACGGTAATAAAGTGGTTTGGGATACTGCACGGCGCGGCGGATCAATTCCTGTTCGTCTTGCGCGGTGGCCTTGATGTAGAGAATCAGGCTGTGTTCGGCGAGCACGTGCAGCGCCTCGGGGTCGTCGAGCTCGCAGACGCTGCCGCCGGCGTCGTTGACGAAGTGGCGGTAGCCGTAGATGTCCTGCGCCTTCTGGATGAATACCGGCACGTCCTTCATCGCCGCGATCTCCGCCTGACGGTGCAGCTCCTGGCGGCGCTTGAATTCCTTGAGCGGCAGGCCGCCCTGCTCGGGGTCGCCCAGTTTGCCGAGGAAGCTCGACACCGGATGAAGATTGTCGACGGTGATGTTGTTGACGATGTAGATCGAATCCGAGCGCAGCAGGTCGCGCAGGAAGGGGATGGCCATGGCCTGCTGCTTGATATTATCGAGTATGGGTTCGTCCAGATAACGGGTGCCGATGCGGTAATCCCCCGAATAATGGAACCAGTTGTGGGCGCGCAGCATCACCGACAGGCAGGTCTTGCCCACGCCGGACATGCCGAGCAAGGTAATGCACTTGTGTTCCCAGTTGCGAAAGTCGTTCACGTTCAGTTTCACGGTTCTGCTCCAGGCGGCGGCGTGCCGCGTCGGCTATTGTGTCAGATGGGCGCGCCAATGAAAAATAGGCCGGGCACCTGAATTTTGCGTCTGGCGATTCTGGTATCCGGCCCCACGGCGGGTTACTCTGTGCCGAGTCTCGCGGTGGGCGGCGCATCGACAATGATGCCCGCCCCGATGCTGGAGTTGGCCGTTACCGGACGTCGGCAAGCTTGGTTTGACGGCGTCTTGCAGGCTCCCCGACTGGTTGGCACCCTCCGGGAATGAAGTAGGTGGGAACGGTTTCGGGTAAATTCACGAATACGCGGTCGGCGTGGCCGCGTTTCGTAAGGCTTATCACTCAATCCATGAAGGAGAAAATTATGAAACTGATGCGGCGTATGGCGCGGAGCGTGTGTGGCGTGCTCACCATGAGTGTCATGATGTTGAGCATACAGGCGCCGGCCGTGGCCGGTATGGTGAGTACCGGCGAGGTTATCGCGCAGCAACACCGGGCGCTGGATCGCGGGCAAGTGCTCGGCGCCCTGGCGCAAGAAGACGTGCGCGCGCAGTTGGTGGCTTTGGGTGTGAATCCCGAGCAGGCCGCGGCGCGGGTCGCCGCTCTCAGTGACGAGGAGCTGCAAAGCCTTGCGTCGCAAATGGACCAACTGCCCGCCGGCGGCAGTGTACTGGGGGTCGCGGTGTTTATATTTCTGGTGCTGCTGGCCACCGACATTCTCGGTTTCACCGACATCTTTCCCTTCGTGAAGAAAACCGTGCATTGATCACGGCGTCTGGCGCCCGGCGCTGGCCGGGCGCGCTGTTGTTGGTGCTGTTGTTGAGCGCCTGCGCGGCGCCGCTGCAATCCACCGCCTGGCGGCAGACGCCGCCCGCTGATTTGCGCCAGCCGGTGGAACTCAGCACCGTGCCGTTTTTCCCGCAAACGCCTTTTCAATGCGGCCCGGCGGCCCTGGCCACCCTGCTAGTCTGGAGCGGCGTCGAGGTGACGCCCGAAGACATCGTCCCGCAAGTCTATCTACCGGAACGCCAGGGGAGCTTACAGTCGGAGTTGTTGGCCGCCAGCCGCCGCCACGGCCGTGTGCCATATGTGCTGGCGCGTGATCTCGACGCGTTGTTGCGGGAAGTGGCGGCGGGCCATCCGGTCATGGTCTTGCAGAATCTCGGTTTGAGCTGGTATCCCCGCTGGCATTACGCGGTAGTGGTGGGATTTGATATGGCGCGTGGTGAGGTCGTGCTGCGTTCCGGCGGCGAGGCGCGCCATCGTCTATCACTCGCCACCTTTGAACGCACTTGGCAGCGGGGTGGGGCATGGGCGGCCGTCGTGCTGCCGCCCAGCCGTTTGCCGGCCACTGCCGACGAATTGAGCTATGTGCGGACAGTCAGTGTCTTGGAGAAGTTGGACGAGGGCCGAACCGCTGGCGCCGCTTATGAATCCGCGACTCGGCGCTGGCCCGCGAGCATCGCGGCCTGGTTCGGCCTCGGCAACAGCGCCTATGCGCAAGGCCGTTATGTCGAGGCCGCGTTAGCCTATCGGCGCATCTTGGCCCTGGAACCTACGCATGGGCCGGCGCTGAATAATCTGGCGAACACTTTACTGCAACAAGGTGAGCTGATCGAGGCGGAACGTTACGTGCTGGCCGCGTTGGCGGCGGATGCTAATCAGGTAGCGTATGCGGACACATTGCGCGAGATTAGGGCGCGGATGGCGGCGCGTTCTGTTGCTCAGTGAACCGCCGAGGATGCCAAGAAAACCTCTCTTAAAATCAGGTCAAGCATGCCCTTGGCGTCTTGGTGGTTATGAAGGGTGCAGGCCTGCCCGCCGGGGCGTCGGTGCGGCGCGTAACAGTAAAGTCGGCTGGCTTGCCTCCTCCCGCCGATGGGATCATGATGAATTTTCATACCACTGCCCTGTGCATAGCTGAGCAGTTCAGCGAAAGGAGCCGCGATGGACGCAAGCAAAAATATACTCATGGTAAGCACCAGTTATGGCCGTATCGACGAGGCCCATCCCACCGGTTTGTGGTTCGAGGAATTCGCCATACCTTATGAGAAATTCACCGCCGAGGGTTATGTGGTGACGGTGGCCAGTATCAAGGGCGGTAAGGTGCCGGTGGACCCGCGCAGCGAACCCGCCGACCAACAGTCCTTGGAGGTTCGCGGGCCGCGCGAGGCGCTCAAACATACCCAGCGCTTGCTGGAGGTGGATGTCAGCGAATACGACGCGGTGTTTTTCCCCGGCGGCCACGGCACCATGTTCGATTTTCCGCACAGTCACGAAGTGGCGGCCCTGGTCAGCCACTTTCTCGGCGACGGCAAGGTGGTCGCCGCCGTCTGCCACGGTTCCGCCGCCCTGGTGGAGGCCAAAGATCGCCACGGCGCGCCGGTGGTGCGAGGCCGTAAGCTGACGGCTTTTACCGACGCCGAAGAGCGGGAAGTGCAACTGGATACTCTTATGCCGTTTCTGCTGGAAACCCGTTTAAGGGAACTGGGTGCTCTGGTGCAGACCGCGCCCAACTGGCGGGAGCACGTGGTAGTGGACGGCACGTTGGTGACGGGGCAGAACCCGCAATCCAGCGCCGCCACGGCCGATGCGGTGCTGCGTTTATTGGCGTGAAAAGCACGCGCGACGACGGATGGGCTCCGCACTGATACGGCGGTTATCACCCGGCCGGTGAGGCAATCGCAACAGGGGAGGAATCCTGATGGTGAAAAAGGTGAGCAAGTTCGAAGAGCAATGGCGCGGTGAACTCGACGTCCCGAGAAATACTGACATTGAATAACAGGCCGTTCATCGGCTTGAAGGCCAAGTTCCAATTTTGAGATAGGTTGTAGTCATATACGACACGCTTTCATACATAAAGGACGAATTACGAATAGACTCATGGCCGCCATAAATAAACCTCTTCGCAATTCAATGCTTCTGTTCCTAGCCGCGGCCTCGTTGGTTTCTTCGCTGTCTGTAGCCGATGCGGGTGGGAGCGTCGGCATTCCTATTGATCGCGCCGTGGTGACAGACGGGATAACAGCCAACAGAGTTAATATGACAGCCCAGGTTTTTTTAAATCCTTCACGAGTGACTCTGACGATGAACGAGGACGTGCCCAACTATATCTTCTGGGTGTCATGGATGCGACCGAAGGAAAGTCCTGGTGCGACTATCGAACTTTCAAAACCATTACATTGCATGAAACCATTTTTGAAGGATTCAAAAAACTGGATAACCGTCGTCTCAATGAGCGCGCATCCAGGGTTATCGAAGGTATTTTGAGTGATGATCTCCCTTGCCGGAGAGTAAAATGAAAATAAATTACGCTATGTTAAAGAACAGGCACTACTCATCCAGTCGAACGAGGCCGGGTTCTATGTCCGCCAAGGATGTATACAAGGAGATTGGATACGGTTTTGATGATTTGATAAAACAAAATCCTGCATATAGGAATACATGCGCGGTCAGGCTGAGCCTCGCGCTGATTAGATCCGGTGTTCATTTCACGGGTCGATTACCGATCAAAAACGGTCCTTATCGGGGAAGAATGATCGAGTCGGGCGCGAAACTACTGGCCGATCAACTGGCCCGCGCTGTTCTGTTTGGGAGACCGGCGGTCTTTGCGTCCCAAGAATGTCATGACCCGGCTGAACGGAAAGCAGGGCGTGTTTTTGTTCTGGAAAATTACCGACTACGGTGGTGGGCACATTGATCTGATAGAAACGTCGAGCACGGTACATGTTTGTCATTCCGAGTGTTACTTTTCCTCCAAGGAAATCTGGTTTTGGTCCTTGCCGTGAAACCGCAACGGAGGATGAGAATGACGCGGTTTGATATCGAGTAAGTGAGCAAGCGCAGCAGAGGAGAATCCTGATGGCGGAGAAGGTGAGCAAGTCCGAAGAGCAATGGCGCAGTGAACTCGACGACCAACAATTCATGGTCTGCCGCCGCAAGGGCACCGAGGCGCCGTTCAGCGGCGAATACTGGGATAGTAAAGAATCCGGTGTTTATCATTGCGTGTGTTGCGGCGCCGCCTTGTTCGACTCGGAGACTAAATTCGATTCCGGCACCGGTTGGCCCAGTTTTTATCAGCCGGTGGACGGCCATATCGTCACTCAGCGCGACGCCAGCCACGGCATGACCCGCACCGAGGTGATGTGCAAGGCCTGCGGCGCTCATTTGGGCCATGTGTTCGACGACGGTCCCCAGCCTACTGGTCTGCGTTATTGCATCAACTCGGTGGCGCTCAAGCTCGACCCGGAAAAATAACCGACCGTCACTGGTTGCGGCTGGACACGGTGAATCCAGTGGAAGCATCGCCCCCCACCCTTGGTGATCCCCCCGCGCCGACCCCTGCGGCAAACGACGGGGCTTCAAGATTCAAGACGCGGGCGAGATGGCGCGGAAATCCCGTAGTGCGGCGAATTCGCCGGTGTCGGCGGGCGGGCGGCGACTGTCCGGCTGCTGTATCGCCAATAAATGCGCGATGCCGTAGCGGCGCGCCGAGCGCAGCACCGCTAGGTTGTCGTCGATCAATAAAGTGCGGCCGGGGGCGTAGGGGTGGTATTCCGCCAGGTGTCGCCAGAACAACGGATCTTCCTTGGGATAACCGATGTCGTGGGCGCTGACGATGGTGTCGAGATAATCGCCGAGCCGGGTGTATTCCAGTTTCAAGGCCAGGCTTTGGTGGTGAGCGTTGGTCACCAGCAAGACCTGTTTGCCCGCCGCGCGTAGCGAGCGCAGGAAATCCAGCACATGGGGCTGGACGGCGATCAAGTGGGCGACTTCGCGCTTGAGTAAGGGGATGTCGAGGCGCAATTCCCGCGACCAGTAATCGATGCAATACCAGTCCAGCGTGCCCTCGCTGCGCTTGAAGATGGGTTTGAGCACCGCCTTGGCGGTGTTGACGTCGAGGCCGCGGCTTAGTGCATAGCGGCGCGGTATCAGTTCTTGCCAGAACTGGTTGTCGTAGTGGAGATCGAGCAGGGTACCGTCCATGTCCAGCAAAACGCTGTCGATCTGTCGCCAATCTATCATGCCGAAGCCGTCCGCCGCGTGCCAAACCAGGACCAAGGGGTGCTAGTATACTAGCCCCGGCGCCCCGGTGGGTGCCCGCAACCGTAAGTCATATGACGCAAAAACCTCGCATTATCAGCGTGCAGACCGTCGCCCGGACCCGGCTCTTTCATATCGAGGCGGTGGTCCTGGAGTTTTCCAACGGCACCGTGGTGAGTTATGAGCGGCTCAGCGCTTCGCCGCAAGGGGCGGTGTTGGTAGTGCCGATGCTGGATGAGGACACGGTGTTGTTGATCCGCGAATACGCCGCCGGGGTGCATCGCTACGAGCTGGCCCTGCCCAAGGGCTTGATCGAGCCTCAAGAAGGTGTGCTGGAGGCCGCCAACCGGGAATTGATGGAAGAGGTCGGCTACGCCGCGCGGCGTCTGCGGCAGGTGACCTCGTTCACCTTGGCGCCGGGTTACTTCGGCCATGTCACCCACGTGGTGTGCGCCCAAGACCTCTATCCGCAGCGCCGTCCCGGCGACGAGCCGGAAGAGATCGAAGTCGTGCCTTGGCGCTTGAGCGAGCTTAAAAAGCTCCTGTTGCAGGACGATTGCACCGAGGCGCGCAGCATCGCGGCGCTGTTTATGGTGCGGGACATGCTGCGCGAAGAAGACGCGGGGAATGCGTGATGAGTGGTTTGAATAACCCCTGTGCCTGGTTGCCGCAGGTGGCGGCGTTGGCGGAGGAGGCGGGGCGCAAGATCATGGAGATCTATACGCGCGGCTTCAATATCGAACATAAAGATGACAACTCGCCGCTCACCGAGGCGGATACGGCTGCCCATCACCTCATCAATGCCGGCCTGAATAGCCTGACTCCCGGCCTGCCGGTGTTGTCCGAGGAGGGGGCGGACATCGCTTACGCCACGCGCGCGCAATGGCGTAGTTATTGGTTGGTCGATCCCCTCGACGGCACCCGCGAGTTCATCAAGCGCAATGGTGAATTCACCGTCAACATTGCTTTGATCAGCGATCAGCGGCCGGTGCTCGGCGTGGTTTACGTGCCGGTGAGCGGTGTGGGTTATTACGCTTGCACCGGGCGTGGTGCCTACCGCGTGGCGCCGGGTGTGGCGCCGCAAGCGATCAAGGTGCGGCCGTGGCCGGGCGGCCATATCGCGGTGGTCGGCAGCCGTTCCCACCGTGACGAGAGTTTCGACCGTTTCCTTGGCCAATTCGCCGACTACGAAATCATTTCCATGGGCAGCTCCCTCAAGTTCTGCTTGGTGGCGGAGGGCAAGGCGGATATTTATCCGCGCCTGGGTCCAACCTCGGAATGGGATACCGCCGCCGCGCAGTGCATCGTGGAGGAGGCGGGCGGAAAAGTGCTGGATTTGCAGCTGGCGCCCTTGCGTTACAACACCAAGGATTCTTTGCTCAACCCCTTTTTCATCGTGTGCGGCGATACCGCCCATGATTGGGCGAAATATCTGTCACGGGAAATCATTGCCCCGGCTGGAGGTCTCGGCTCCCCGACATTTATGCGGTAGGGAAGGTCGAAGAGGTTGGGAGCCGGATGATCCGCGCGTTTTGCAGGGCGGCGTGGGTGGCGGTGGTGTCGAGCGGCCGGTAAAACAAAAAGCCCTGGGCGGAGTCGCAACCGTAGGCGCGCAGGAGTGACAGCTGATCCTCGGTTTCTACCCCTTCCGCGACCACGTAGAGATCGAGGGCGTGGGTGAGGTTGATGATCGATTCCACGATGCGGGCGTTGCGGCGGTTGTCGGTCATGTCGGAGATGAAACTGCGATCGATCTTGAGTGAGTCCACCGGCAGTCGCGCCAGATAATTCAACGATGAATAGCCGGTGCCGAAGTCGTCGATCGTGAACTTTACCCCTATCTCGCGCAGCACATACATGACCTCTAAGGCGTTGTCGATGTCGGGCATCACCGCGCTTTCGGTGATCTCAAGCTTGAGCAACTCCGGCGTGACGCCGGTGCGGGTGATAATGTCGGCGATCATGGCGTGAATCTTGGGGTGGCGCAATTGGCGGGGCGACAGGTTCACCGACATGGTGATCGACAAGCCTTCGTCATGCCATTGCTTGGTGAGATTACAGGCCGCCTCCAACACCCAATTGCCGATGGCGACGATCATGCCGGTCTCTTCCGCGAGCGGAATGAAGTCGAGCGGTGAGATCAGTTCGCCGTCATCGCCGCGCCAGCGGATCAGGGCTTCGACGCCGATCAGCGCGTCGGCATTGAGGGATACCTGGGGTTGAAAGAACAGTTCGAATTGTTCCTTGACCAAGGCTTGATGCAAACGCGATTCGATACTCAGCCGGCTTTTCGCCAGGGTATTCATGTCCGCCGTATAAAATTGATAGGTATTGCCGCCAGTGGCCTGCGCCCGGGCGAGGGCGGTGCTGGCATCGCGGAGTAGACTCTCGGCGTTGTCGGCGTCTTGCGGGAAGGTGGCGGCGCCAATGCTGATGCTGATGCTGATGGTTTGCTGGCTGAGAGTGACTGGCGCGGCGAAGGTATCGATTAAGCGTTGTACCAGGTTTACCGTCTCTTCGCGCTCACGCAGTCCGGTCATGAGCAAAGCGAACTGATTGCCGCCGATCCGCGCCGCGCTATCGAACTCCCCGACCAGGGCGCTGCTGCGCAAGGCCACTTCATGGACCAGATTTTCGCCTTCGCGGATACCCAGGCTTTGTTCCACGGTCTCGTATTGATCGATGCTGAAGGTGACGATGGCGACCAGGGTGCGGTCGTGCCGTGCCGTGCGGATGGCCTGTCCGGTCCGCTCCAAGAGCAGTTTTTGATTGGCAAGACCGGTAGCGCGGTCGTGATAGGTGAGAAACTCGAGGTTTTGCTGGGCCTGTTTCCGGTCAGTGATGTCGAACACCAAGCCGTCCCAGATGATGCAACCATCCGCTTGGGGTGGACGCGGTCGTGAGCGGCCGTGTATCCAGCGGATCGCGCGGTTTTTATGCTGGATACGCATTTCCACTTCCCAGGGGGTCAGATTGGCGGCCGAGGTTTCTATCAATTGCATCAGCAGAGGACGATCTTCCGGAAAGAGGCTTTCCAACAGTAGTTCGGCGTCGTGCATCGCCTCTTCCTGGGAGTAGCCGTAATGTTCTTCGATCGCGCGGCTGATGTAAGGTAAGGAGTAACGTCCCTCGGCGGAACGTTTGAATTGATAAATCACGCCGGGGACGTGGTCGGCCAGGCTGGAGAGCAGGGCCTCCTGTTCGCGGAGGGTCTCGGTGGTGATCAGACGTTGAAAGGCGCCGCTCAATTGATTGGCCACCGTGACCAGGATGCGGTTGATGCGGGCATCGGGACGCAGCGCGCGGCTGGTGAAGAAACTCAACAAGGTAATGGCTTTGCCGTTGTGTCCCGCGATGGGCAGCACCAGGCCGGCACGCAGACCGGCCCGGACGGCGCTGGCTTGTCGCGAAAAACGCGTCGGCGGTATGCGTTGCAGATTCTTCACGTAACGGGTTTTGCCGGAGATCCAGGACCAGCCCGCCAGATCCTCGCCGCGCCGCAGCACCCGGTTTTCGCCTTGCTGGCGGAATTCCTTGAAGCGCTGGCGGTCGCCCCACCAAATGGGTGAGCAGCGCAGGATATCGGTGTCGGGATCGGGGACCCAGGCCTCGCCATAGTCCCAATTGAGTTCGATGCTCATGGCCCGCAGTGCTTCTTGCAGGACGTAATCCGAGTCGTCGGAGATCGAGGCGGATTGGGCGATCTGCAACAAAAGATGGACTTCACTCTCCGAACGTTGGCGGGCGCGGCGGACCTCGGCCTCGCGCAGTTCCCGGAGGATCGCCGGGCCGAGGCGGGCGAGCTGGTTTTTCAGGATGTAATCATGGGCGCCGTCGCGCATCATGGCGACCGCGACGTCTTCGCCTATGGTGCCGGAAACCACGATGAAAGGGATATCGAGATTCAAGCCCTTCAGGACGCCGAGGGCGGCCGGCGCGCTGAAGCGGGGCATGGTGTAGTCGCAGAGGATGATGTCGGGTTCATTCTGCAGTGCCTCGCGGAAACGCGCCTCATCCTCCACCTGCTGCATCAGATATTCGATGCCGTATTCGGTGAGGGTCAAACAACATAACTCGACGTCGTGTTCGTTGTCCTCGACGGCGAGGATTTTCAATTTCTTTTTCATGTGGCTGGTCGGGATGGCGGCGCGATTTCGTTGAGCAGTAACCAATACAATCCCAGCTGGCCGACGCATTCGAGGAAACGCTCGAAGTCCACCGGTTTACGCAGATAACTATTGGCGCCCAGGGAATAACTGCGAAGAATGTCTTCTTCTTGCTTGGAAGAGGTCAGGATGACTACCGGGATTAATTTGGTTCGGGGATCGCTGCGGATTTGTTGCAGCACTTCCAGGCCGCTGACTTTGGGCAGTTTAAGATCAAGCAAAATCACCGCCAGATCCTGCGTGGTATTTTTGCCGGTGAATTCGCCGCGTTCCAACAGGAAGTCCAAGGCCTCCGCGCCGTCGCGGGCGACATGCATCCGATTGAGGATATTATTCTTCTGCAAGGCGAGCAAAGTGAGTTCCTCATCGTCGGAATTATCTTCAACCAAGAGTATGCCTTTGGCGTTGCTCATTGTGGGTTTCCTATGCCGGGGATATGAATGAAGATAGTGGTGCCTTTGTCGATTTCAGCCTGGGCCCAGACCCGTCCACCGTGTTTGGTGATGATACGATGCACGGTGGCGAGTCCGATGCCCGTGCCTTCGAATTCCGCTGTGGAATGCAGGCGCTGGAAGGCATTGAATAATTTGTCGCTGTAGGCCATGTCGAAGCCGGCGCCGTTGTCCTTTATATATAAAACCGCTTGTTCATCAATGACACGGGCACCGATCTCGATATGGGCGGGATCGCGTTCGCGGGTAAATTTCCAAGCGTTTTCGATGAGGTTGCGCCAGACGATTTCTATGAGGGCGGTGTCGGCGACGGCCTGGAGGCCGGGGGCGATCTCGGTTTGCACTTTGCGTTCCGGATAAGCGCTCTGCTGTTCCAAGCTGATGCGCTGAGTCATGGCGGTGATGTCGACCAGGCTGGGGGTAATTTCAGTGCGGGTGACCCGCGACAGTTTCAGCATGTCGTCGATGAGTTGTCCCATGCGTTGACTGGCGTTGCGCACCCGATTTAAGTAATTTTTTCCCTGGGCGTCGAAGTGGGCCGCATAATCGCTCATGAGGGCCTTGCTGAAGCCGTCGATGGCGCGCAGCGGCGCACGTAAATCATGTGACACCGAATAGGAAAAGGTTTCAAGTTCACGGTTGGCCGCTTCGAGTTGCGCAGTGCGCTCCTGGACGCGGCGTTCGAGATTTTCGTTGAGTTGTTTGATTTCGGATTCCGCGAGTTTGCGTTCGGTGATGTCGCGCAGATAGCCGGTAAAATAACGGCGTTCTGAGATATTGACCAAGGAAATCGCCAGCTCGACCGGGAAGGTGCTGCCATCGCGTCTGAGCGCGGTCATCTCCAGGCGCCGGCCTATGATCGAGCCGTTACCGGTTTGCAGATAACGCTCAAGCCCCTGTTGATGGACTGCGCGCAATTCTTGCGGGATGATGATCTCGGCCAACGGTTTGCCGATGACCTGGTGGCGCCGATAACCGAAGGTGTGTTCGGCTGCCGGATTAAACTCGATAATGTTGCCTTTATCGTCCATGCTGACGATGCAATCGAATGCCGATTCGAATATGGCGCGGATCCGTGTCTCGCTGTCGCGTAGCGCACGGACATTGCGTTCTCGTTCGGTAATATCATTGATCAAAAATAAATAGGCCGAGGCGCCCTTCCAGCTGATCTCATGCCAGGTGAGTTCGATGTCGATCCGGCCGCCGTCCTTACGCAGATGATGGGTGAGCGTGGCTTGCGGACTGGGCGGCGTCTTGATCCGCTGAGTTTCGCCCGCTGCGGCGGGAGTTTCCGGCATGATCTTATCGACTTTCATGCCGAGGAATTCAGCTTCGCTGTAACCGTAGTGCAGCACCGCGGCCCGATTCACCGCGAGAAACTGTTGTGAATCGCGGTTGACGATCCACATCGGCAAGGGGCTTTCCTCGAACAGTAAGCGATAATCATGTTCTCTGGCCTGTAAGGCGGTTTGCGCCTGCACCCTCTGCCGGATCTCTTGATCGAGTTCGGTTATTTTTCGTTCGAGATCAGCCTTGGCCGCCGAGAGCGCCTGGTCGCGGTTTTCGATTTCACCGAGCATATTGTTGAAGCCGGCGACCAGTTCGCCGAGTTCGTCATTGCCGTGGTGCTGGGCGCGCAGCGCGTAGTGCTTGCTGCGGGTGACTTGGCTGATGGTGTCGAGCAGCGAGGAAATAGGCTGGGTCACTATCCGCTGGGTCTTGACCGCGGCCCAAGTCGCGGCAATGAGCACCAGTATCATCAATGACAGTGTGAAGGTGAGAAAACCTATGACGTTGTCCCGCCATTGCAGGGTGTCACCGATGATGGAGAGTTGGCCCAGGGCTTGGTTCTGGTGAATGATAGGTGTTGAGACCGTAATAAAAGCGGGGAACCACGCGTCTCCGTCGCTGGTCGGCACCGCTAAAGCCGGCGGAGCGGAATTATTTTCGCGGTTATAGTGTGCGAAGATTTTTTGATTTTGATCGCGCAACAGGGCCTGCATGATGTGCGGATGGACGCGCAGTGCGGATAAGACCTCGCCGGCGGCGGCCGGATCATTGAAGGCGAGCGCGGCCTTGCTGTTTTCGGCAAGCACGCCGGCAATGATGGTGAATGATTGTTTGAGGTCGCGTTCGAATTGCAGGCGGTTTTCCAGCAACAGTCCCGCGGCGGAAAGAAATAGGCAGGTGGCGCTGATGTAGATGATGATCTGTACCAGCTTCCACTTGATGGAATGGATCCTCGCCGGTTGCGGTTGCGCATGGTCGGTGGAGATTAGCGCATTCATGAAACGTTCTCCGCCAATTTCAGAACTTGCGCCGGAATGCGCAATCCGGCGCGTTGGGCCGCTGGTTGATTGACGCGAAAGCGCAGGCGACCATCGACGAGCACGAGGGTGATCATGCCGTCCTCGACCCCGCTGTTGCCGGAGTCGATGACGGTGAGGATGGGGAGGTCTTTAATGTCGTTGAGAATGGCGCGCCCCAAGCCGGTGGCTGGCGTGGCGATGAAGATCAATTGGCAGTGCAGGGCGGTTTCGGCATTGTTGAGCAGGGTGACGATCAAGGGGCGGTTAGCGATATCTTTACCCTTGGCCGCATCGAGGGCGCGGGCGATTTTATTATCGCCGATGATGCAGAGATTGAATGCCGGCTCCTGCTGATCGGCGGAGGCCTTGGGCCACTCGATGAAGCGGGCGAAATTAAACAAATAGGCCGCCTTGACCTGGGTCGCGAGGTCGATGTCAACGGCCGCGGCCAGCAGTTGGGTAAGAATCGCGCAGTTGAGCGCGATAAAGAGGAAGAGGCGTTTCATGTAGGTTGCGTCGTGGTCTCTCAGGGTTGCAAGATAAATTCGAGGAACGCGCTGGGCGCTACTCGGGTCGCCGCCACGTCGGCTTGTTCGTAGTGGGGGCCATCGAATAGGTTTCTGCCGGTCAGCACCCATTCGACATGCGGCGAAAAACGCCAGGCCAGCCACAGATCAGCTACCGCATAGGCATCGACATTTAAGGCGGGCAGCTCATCCACGTAACGTAGAGTAAAGTTCACGTTGCTGTTCGGCGAGATCTGCCAGCCGTTGTGAAAACTCGCCTGGTGGCGGGGTGCGCCGCCTTGGGTATTCCGCAGCTGGTTGCGGTTGGTGCCGCCGGAGGCGAGTTCGAGATTGAGATCGAGATAACTGTAGCTCAAATCCATCCCCCAGCTGGGCGTGGGCCTGGCGCGCACGGCGAGTTCGAATCCGTGAGTTTGGCCTTGCATATTGTTAGTGATGATCCCGTTGTCAACGGTGGTGAGGCGTGAGTAATCATTTAAGAAAATCGTGGTGGCGATGAAGAGATCGGGCCGGGGTAAGAGCCGATAACCCACTTCGTAGGCGGTTAACAATTCCGAATCGAAATCGGGATTGCCGCGGACAGAGGGAAAGACGATGTCGGATTCGAGGCGGGATGGCGCGCGGGCGGCGCGGGCAATGGAGGCCCATAAGGTCTGTGTGCGGCGGGGGTACCAGGCGTAACGTATGCTTGGCTGGATTTCGGTGCCCGAATAATCGTTGCGTTCCACTTTGCTGCCGATGTCGAGTTTATGCCGGTCGGTGACCAACCAGATTTCATCGACCAGGCGGACGCTATAGATAGCGTCGCCGCGCTCGGGCGGAGTGACGCTCAACACGATAGGCGTAATGCGGTCGGTGGTGTAACGATATTCCCCGCCCCAGTTGAGCGTGTGCCGACTGGTCCCGAGTCGCACGCGTTCCTGATATTCGACGGCGTAGGTATGACGTTTTTCGATAAGCGTGTAGTGGTCCACTTCGAACCAGTCGTAATTCATTTGCAGCCAATTCTGCTTGTTGTCGTTGGGTGGGTTGAAGTCGAGTTTCGCCAGCAGATTGTAGCCGCGGTGATTGACCTGGCCTGTCCCGATTGGATTGAATTCATCGGCACTGCCTTGATAGACGTCGCCCTTGATCAGCAGCGCGCCGCGCGAGGCCAGGGCCCGGTCAGTGCGGAAGCCGGCGCGGGTCATTTCATAAGCGTCGTGGGCGCTGCTGTCTTGCGGACTGGCCTCGCGCTGAGTGTATTCCGCATAGACTCGGCTCGCATGGTCGCCGTTCCGCCAGCCCTGGCGGGCGGCGATGAAGGCGGATTCGCCGATGCCACCACCGGCTTCGAGAAACGTACCTTGGGTGAGGTGAGCGTTCTTGGTGATGATATTGATCACACCGTTGACGGCATTGACGCCCCATTGCGTGCCGCCCGGACCGCGGATCACTTCGATGCGTTCGATACTTTCCAGCATCACCCCATTGGCTTCCCAGAATACCCCGCCGAACAACGGATCATATATGCTGCGGCCATCAACCAATACCAGCAGCTTGTTGGCGGTGCGGCTGGCGAAGCCGCGGATGCTGACCGCCCATTTGTTGCCGTCGAGGCTGGCGACTTGTACGCCCGGGATGGTGCGCAGGATGTCCGGTATACTGCGCGCGCCGCTGCGGCGGATGTCCTCCGCAGTGAGGATGAAGAGGGCGGCGGGCACTTGAAAGTATGGATCATTTGCTTTCGAGGCGCTGACGACTTCGATGGCGACCAGTTCTTCCAGGGATATTCGGGTGATATCGATTGCCGGTGCGCCCCAAGCGCAACGGCAGGTGAGACTCCAGCATGCGAGACTGATAATCAGAGTTTTCGAGTGCCTACTCATCGGAATTAACGCCATAGTCACCGCTCTTGAAAAATCCGCCGTTGCCACCTGTATCAAACCCACATCGCGGATGGCGATGTCAGTCCATGAGTTGTTCCACTCATGGATGGAAATTTAGTCGGATAGGTCGCCTGTGCCATGTCAGGCCGCGATTCCCAAGTGACGGGCGGATGTAGATCGCAAGCTCGCCGGGTTTCGTCTGCCGAAGAATGCACCGGGAACCCTGGTGCGTTCAGAGGTGTGCTCATCGGCGTGCGTTCCTTGCAAAGTCATCCATCGTCGCACCCGCGGGAGGTCGGGTATCTTTAGGATGATTTAGTCGCGTCATTCCAGACGTAACCAAACCCTGTCACGTTATTGGCAATCCGGCCATGTCCAAGGGCCGCGCCGGTGTGCAGGGTCTCGATCTCACCCAGTCTGTTCGGCACGCCGTGTGTTAGGACTATTAACCAATAGCCCAAATGGTCGCCCATTGCAAATTGTGTTTGAGAGCATGGGCTTATTTCATAATTATTGAGTGGTAATGACGCAGCGGCGAGGGGGTGACATGTGCCGATCAGGGTAACCAGGGGTTGATGATGCGGCCCAGGAGGGGACGGCCGTGACGGATAGAAGTGCGCCGGTGAAATGGCGTGGGGAGAAATCGACGGCCTTGGGCCGGATGCCAGTCAAGAAAGGGATATTTAATGGTGGCCAGGGACGGAATTGAACCGCCGACACGGGGATTTTCAGTCCCCTGCTCTACCAACTGAGCTACCTGGCCCCGAGAGAACGCGTATTAAAGCGATTGGACGGCCCCGAGTCAAGCCGCGCCGAGGGCCAGGGTGATGAAAAATGTTGGATTGAACGCGGCTGATGGGCAAAGGGTGGGTTACTTTAACTGCGGAGATGTTGCTAGAGTGGGCGCGCGACACGCGCTCCCGGCCGGAGCGGCTATGCCGCAGCGAACCTGCGTCCTGAATTTGTCCTAGCCCGGTCAGGCCGATTCGAGTGAAAATGGCTAATGAGAGTCACGGCGTTTGTCCGGCTGGTGGTGCCGGACTTGGATGATATCCATCTCACTACAATGTTTACAAATCGGTCATTAGTAATGTCACACCCTCCTGTCTCGGTCTCGCTCCCTACCAGGGGGTGGGACAGACTGAAGATGGTTAAAGCAACAAGCTTAGTAATGTGGTTATTGTTAATAACAAGGAAAAAGATGCAAGCTTCGGTTTCCATAGTGCCTAGGATTTTTTCCGGTGTGAGGTTGGTGGGACGATCCGGTATGCAAGACCGACTCGCCGTCCGTATCGGCTTAATGTGCCTGGCACTGACCCTCTCGGGCTGTAGTGACAAACAGGACGCGCAACAGGCGGCCGCGCCGGTCCATCACGCCATCGTCAACGCGGACATGGTGCTGATCCCCGCCGGTGAATTCATCATGGGCAGCGATAAGGTGGATGAGC
The DNA here is from genome assembly GCA_023266095.1 of Gammaproteobacteria bacterium. Lineage (GTDB taxonomy): Bacteria > Pseudomonadota > Gammaproteobacteria > DRLM01 > DRLM01 > CAKKSB01. The sequence continues at coordinate 105,091 of JAHFRV010000003.1, forward strand.
AGGGCCTGCAAAAAGAATACGGGATGGTCGATCCCCTCTATCTCAACGAGCACCCGCGCCGCAAGGCCTATCTCGATGCCTATCTCATCGATAAATACGAAGTGAATAACGGCCAGTACAAAGTATTTGTGGCGGAGATGAAAGAGCGCGTCAAGGCGCAGGGCAAGGATTATCCGGAACCCATGGATTGGGTGCAGAACGGGTATAACGTCAGCGATGAAAAACTGATGGGCGCGCACGTGGACAGCCTGCGCTGGATCGCCAGTGAATATTTCAAGCTCGATCGCGACACCACCCAAATGGACAAGCAGGCTTTGCTCGATGAGCTGCTTAAAATTCAACGTCACCGCGACAGCCTGCCGGTCACCGGCGTCAACTGGTACGACGCTTACAGTTATTGCGAATGGGCCGACAAACGCCTGCCCAGCGAGGCGGAGTGGGAAAAAGCGGCGCGCGGCGAAAACGGTTTGGAATATCCGTGGGGTAACGATTGGGACGGCGGCAAGGTCAATACCGGCGAAAACCGCGAGAGCGATGAGGCGGTGGCGCCGGTGGGTTCCTTCCCGGGCGACAAATCGCCTTTCGGTGTCTTCGATATGTCGGGCAACGTCTCGGAGTGGGTCAACGATTGGTATCAGGCCTATCCGGGTGCCGAGTACCGGCACCCGCTCTACGGCGAGGTGCACAAAGTCTTGCGCGGCGGCGGCGCCGGCATGGGCCATTATGCCTTGCAGGCGTTTTTTCGTGGCGCCCGGCGCGCGCACGCCGATCCGACCCTGGGCGGAACGGATGTGGGCTTTCGTTGCGCGCGGGATGTGCCGCGCTGAGCGATTAACGGCTGGCGATATAAATAAACGCCACGCCGTTCAAAGTGAGGTGAGCGAAGAAGGCCGCGACGAGGTTGCTCCGCCAAAGAAAACAGAATGCTGAACATCCCGCCGGCGATGAGACCGCTGGCGAGGATATACCAAAATCCTCCCAGCCAGTGCAGCAGTCCGAAGAACAGACAAAAGATCGCCGCGGCCATGAGCGGCGGGTGTGACGGCGCAGCGCATTGCTCCCCTAGCCGCGATACAAACTCTCGTCGACGAAAGGGGCAAGCACAAGGTTGGCGATGAAGAAAGGAACGATCATCCCGCCCAGTGCGGGCATGATCTCGCCGGGTGGCACGTAATCGCCGATGCGGGTCTGCGCCAGCTCGATGAGAGGTGATAAGGCCGTTAAATAGAACACGGCGAGCGCCGCGCCTAGCCCGATAACCAGCAGGGTTTCAGTGGTGAGGGTTTGCCCCGGCGCGATGCGCCAGCCGATGTCGCCGAGCTTACAGTGTTCGGTGCGCAGAATCCTGATGAGCAGTAATAAAAGAAGAATTGCGCACCGAGCAAGATGATGGGGAAATGGGCGAGGGTTGGGCTCTCGGCCGCCGAGGGGTTCGCAGCGGAGATGGAGAAATAAAAAAACCGCCGCGACGATCAGTAATAGAAAAAACAGCGGAGGCGGCGACAGCCTGAAGAGGATGTGTCCCATCGGCTGCCTGCTCTGAGCGGATCTCCGTTACTTTTTCGGCGGTACGTAACCTTCGGGTAGCGCCGAGCCGCCACCGAAGAAATATTTTTCCATCTCGCCTTCCAGAAACTGGCGGGCCTTGGGGTCGAGCGGAGTGATGCGGTTCTCGTTGATGAGCATGGTTTGATGTTTCAGCCACATCTGCCAGGCCTCTTTCGAGACGTTTTCGAAGATGCGTTTGCCCAGCTCACCCGGATAAGGCGCCATCGCCAGCCCTTCCGCCTGTTTACCCAGTTTGACGCACTTGACCATCCGCGACATCGTTGTGCTCCGCGCCGCTCAGGTCAGCGACGAATTGAGTTGAGTAAGTAGTTGCTGCACCGGCGCCGCGAGTCCACCCGGCGGCGGCGCGTCGAGATTGTACCAAACCGTCCCCGGCCCATCCATGATGACGTCCACGTCGCTCGCATAACGGGCCAACACCGGTTGAATGTCGAGATGAAAATGGCTGAAGGTGTGGCGCAACGGAGTCCAACGGGTCGCATCCACCACCTCGCAACGCAATTGTTCACGGCACCAAGCGGCCACGTCGGTTTGCGCCGGACATTCCGGCAAGCTCCACAAGCCGCCCCAAATGCCGGCGGGAGGACGTTTCATCAACAACACCGCGTCGGCCTTGCGCAGCAACAGCATTTGCGTGCTGCGCACCGGCAGGGCGCGGCGCGGTTTGGGCGTGGGGATGAGTGCGACGCGGTTTTCCGCCCGTGCGATGCAGTCGGCGCCGACCGGGCATAGTTCGCACGAGGGGCGGCTGCGGGTGCACAAGGTTGCGCCGAAATCCATGATGGCTTGGGTGTAATGATCGCTGCGCAGCGCGGGGGTATGGCGGGCGGCCACCTCCCACAACAAAGCCTCGACTTGTTTGACGCCGGGCCAACCCTCGATGCCGTGATAACGGGTGAGCACCCGCTTCACGTTGCCGTCCAAAATCGGATGGTGTTGACCTAAAGCGAGCGCGAGGATCGCGCCGGCGGTGGAGCGGCCGATGCCGGGTAATTCCAGCAACGTGGCGTGGTCGCGCGGTAATTCGCCGTGGAAGACGTCACGGATCAGTTGCGCACCGCGGTGCAGGTTGCGGGCACGGGCGTAATAACCCAGGCCGCTCCAATGGCGCAACACCTCGTCGGCGGGCGCGTCGGCGAGGGTCGTCACCTCGGGAAAACGCTGCATGAAGCGCTGGTAGTAAGGAATGACGGTGCTGACCTGGGTCTGTTGCAGCATGATCTCCGACACCCACACCCGATAAGGCGTCGGCTCGTGTTGCCAGGGCAGATCCTTGCGGCCGTGTACATCCCACCATGCCAGCAGCCGCTCGCTGAAACGGTCCGCTGCGCGGGACGGCGTGCGGCGCGTCACTTGAACATATCCTTCAATTTGTTCTGCAACTGTTCCCGTGCTTTTTCCTCCAGCTTTTTTTGCTGCTGTTCGAGTTGTTGTTGCGCTTCCTGTTTTTGTTGTTCGATTTGCTGTTGCAGCTTGGCCTTCTCGGTTTCGAGTTTCTGGCGCAGTTGTTCTTCTTTGGCCTTCAATTCGGCCTCCAGCTTGTCCTTTTCGGCATTGAGCCGGCCCTTGAGCTGCTGTTTTAGTGCATCATCGAGATCGACGCTGAAAGCCGGTGCGCTCAAGCTGCCTTTGACCTTGATCGGCACCGTCACGTCTTTGAACTGGCCGAGTTGTTTGGCGAATTGGCCGGTGGGTTTGGCATCCAGCCGCAGGGCGATTGTATCGCTGGCCAGATTGACGCTGCCGCGGCCCTTGATGTTGAGTTGGGCTGAGTTGAGAGTGAGATCCTCGGTGGTGAGCTCACCGTTGGTCACTTTGGCGGTGGCGCTGAAATTGGAGAACACGGTTTGATTGAGCGTGGTGGGATCGCTCACCAGATTCTGCAGATACTTCACGTAATCATTTTTAATCAGTTCCACCAGATTGACGCCGTTGACCCGGCCGCCGCTGAACGTGAAACCGAGTTGGCCGTTCAGGGTGCGGCGTATTTCCCGGCTGTCACCGGCGCTGCCGCTGAGTTGCAGATTGATGGTGCCGGTACCGGCCACCAGGTCTTTTTCCAGCCAGTCGCGGCTGAGCGGGCCGATCTCGATTTTGCTCAAGGTGTCATCGGAGCTGAAGGTCAATTTTTCGCCGCGGGCGTCGAGGGCGAGGTCGCCGCGATAACGCCCGCCGTACAAATTGGCCACCAGTGGCTGGGCGCGCAGCCGGCCGTCTTTGGCTTTGAGGCCCAGTTCGAGATCGCTTAAATGCAGTTTGGCGATTTTGAGTTTGCCGACCCGCAGATTGCCGTCGACATCCAGTTTGCGCAGGGTGGTGAGCGGCAATTTCTCCGCGCCGCCGGCGGTCGCCGCAGAAGGAGGCGCGGCGGCGGGTGCGCTGGCTGGCGCGGGAGGCGCCAGGTAACGGTCGGCGTCGATGTCGTCGATGGCGAGCCGGAAGCGGATCGCCGGTTTGGCGAAATCGCGCAGGGCGGCGTTGCCGCTGAGCTGGGTTTGATCCAGTTTCAAGTCGAGTTTGCTGAAGGCGATTTCGCTGGCGGAAGCCTGGAATTCCATTTTCGCGCTCACGCCGGTGAGGGTTTTGAGGTCGGCGGTCACCGGTGCGGTCATGCCGAATTTGCTCATGAGTTCGCGGGCGTTGAAGTCGGCGATGGTCAGTACGCCCTCGAAACGCGGCGTGCCGCGGAGGTCTTGACCATGTACGGCGCCGCTGGCCGTGATGCCCGCCACGCTAAGGGTGAACGGTTCGGCTTTGAAGCGCTGCTCGCGTAGATCGAGCTCGACTTGGGCGGCAAGATCGGCGGCGATGGATGGGGCGGGCAGTTTACCGCCGCTGAGCTTGGCGGCGATTTTCAAGTCGTTTAGCGTATAGCGCTGTTCCGCGAGCTTGAGCGTGGCGTGCGCGGTTAAATCCAGCTCGGTGTTTTCGGCGGGCAGCAGTTTGCCCTGCAGCCGGGTTGCGAGTTTGATGTCGCGCAAATACAGCACTCGGCCGTCGAAGTCATACTGGGCCTCGGTGGCCAGTTGCAGATGCCCGTTCAACGCAGGCGCGCTGCTGATGATGTCGAAATTCATGTCGAGCCGCACCGGGTCGGCGCGTGAAATCGGGCCGCTGCGCAGGTTGAGCTTAGTGATGTCATAACGCGCTGGCGCGACCTGGTCGTCCCAGATCAAAGTGGCGTCGCGCAAGTTCACGCCGTCGATGGTCAAGCTGGCCAGGGTGGGGGCGGCGCTGGTGTCTTCCGGCGATTTCTCTTCTTTTGATTTTGCTACCAAGTCGTCCCAATTGTTGTGTCCCGCCGCGTCACGGCGCAATAACAGATAAAGCCCGTCGAGGGTGACGGTGTTCACTTCCACTTCCTTTTTGAGTAAAGGCAGCAGTTTGACCTTTACCGCGGCGCTGCCGATCTTGGCGAAGGGTTCGGGGCCGAAGCCGGTGGCATTACTCAATTCCATGGCGCCGATCTCCACGCCCAGCCAGGGGAAGAGCGACAAACCGAGATCGCCTTTTATGGTGAGATCGCGCCCGGTGGCGTCATGTACCGCACTGACGATTTCGGTTTTGTATTTATTGACGTCGAAGGTCAGCACGATGAAAACCGTCGCGGCGGTCAGCAGCGCTGTGACGGCGCCGATTAGCCACAGTGAAATCTTCAGTGCTTTTTTCATGAAATATCCCTTTTGCGAGGCGATTTTAGCGAGTCCTTGCCGTGCGGCCTGAGGCGGCCGGCGCCAGGATCGGCGGGCCGGGCCAACATGATAACGTGCCTACGGCGCCATGCCTAATGGACCGGGCCGATGTGCTATTCTCTGGTCTACACGCGGCGCGGAAGCGCGCTCCGGGACTTAAAAAAGGGGGACGACATGCCCGCGCTGGAACAGCGGTCCATTTTGATCAAAAGCGGTGAATTGGCGAGCGACGGCTTATTGCATTCGCAAGTCTTCACGCCGCAGGAACGCTTGCAGCGTGCTCTGAAGATGTGGGGGTTGCTGTGGTTGTTGGCGCTGGCGTCGGTGCCGATCATCGTGGCGCACTGGGTGCTGGTGCCGGGTTTTTTTCTGGCCGGGCCGATCTGGGCCTATAAGCGTTACCGCACGCCCTCGGTACCCGATCATGTCAGCGGCCGTTGCCCGATGAAGAGCGAGGAGATTTCCGTGGCCTTGGAGGCCTCCGACCGCTTGCCGATGTGGACCCATTGTCCGGTGTGCAATGCGTCATTGCAGTTTGTTGAACGAGAGCAGTCTACGGTTTCTTAACCGTGTAATTGAATTGTGACGGGTAGTTATTCATGCGTGCGACCATGGCGATTATGATACTCAGCGTGTTGGTGATATCGGCGGCCGGCACCCTCTTTTTGATGCTTTATCTCCTCGGAATCATCGGTTAGCGCTAGTGCCGGCCCTGCGGCGCGGTCTAGTCCGCCGCCGTGGAGCAATCGGGTTCGCTACCCATGCTTCTGGTGTCGGTGCTGGCCGTGTGACGATGTGAAAATCCAGGCCAAAGTATGGCTGCCGGGTGGTGCGCCTACCCCGATTTTCCGCAGCTTGCTTTATGGGTGAGGCAGTGTGATTATCCCAATAACTGACACGCAAATCATGTCACAAAAGGGAGGCAGGGTAATGTTATGAACGCATACTGTGTTGTCATTGTTGATGGAACGCGGGCCCGTTTTTTTGTCTTGGAAAAATCGGCGCAGTCCGCGGTGGAATCGGGGCCTTTACTGGTGGAGCAGGATGAGGCCCTGGTCAATCCCGAAAACGAGATGTCCGGTCGCGAATTGTGGAGCGACACCCGATCCAATCGGAATGCCGGGGGCGGAATGGCCCATAGTTACGATGATCATCGCGCTCAGCACGGCGATGAGATGCAACGCCGTTTCGCTAAGCTGGTTGCCGAGGAGGCCGTGCGGTTTGCCGAACGCAAGGGGGCTAAAAGCCTGGTGTTGGCGGCGGAAAAACAAATACTGGGTTTTCTGCGCGAGGCGATACAAGTCCCGCCCAAGGCCGGATTCGAAGTGCACGAGCTGGCCAAGGATTTGAGCCGTTTGTCGCCGCAGGAACTGCACGTGCATTTGGCGACCGCGGGATTGGTGCCGGCGCGGCAGCGGCCCGCCGGCCAGCCCGCTTAACATCGCTAGAGCAGTCGCCAGGGTCGGGGATATTGCTGAGGTTGTGGGCAAGATAATGCCGGGCGGAATGAAGTGGAGCGGGTGATGGGAATCGAACCCACGCTATCAGCTTGGGAAGCTGAAGTTCTACCATTGAACTACACCCGCGAGAGCCCCGCATTTTACGTGTTCGCCGCCGCCGGTCAATTCCGCGTCGGGAACCGCGATTTTCCACGTTGATTGGCTGACGCGCAAGTAATGTGAGTGCGGCGCTTTTCCCGTGCGGTGCGTCCATCCCGATAGCGTATGCGCGCTGACGGGAAGCTTGAACAGCCGGACGCCCCGTGGGTAAAGTTCTGAATCCGTGTATTGATAAAGGTGATCCGTGGACGTGGATGTATATGTGAATGGCGAGCCGCGCCGCCTCCCGGCGGGGACGACGGTGGCACAATTGCTCGACGAGCTGGCCCTCACCGGCCAACGCCTGGCCGTGGAAGTGAATCTGGAGATCGTGCCGCGCAGCGCCCACGCCGCCCACGCCCTGCGGCCCGGCGACCGGGTGGAGATCGTCCGTGCCATCGGTGGCGGTTAGAACTTGTTCATAGGCCTCTTGACCCACGCGGGTTATAATCCGCCCCAGATTTTTGCAGCTGTTTAGGACGACTTCATGGTACTACCGACAACCCGTGACCCGCTCATCATCGCCGGGGTGGAATATCACTCCCGCCTGTTGGTCGGCACCGGCAAATATAAAGACCTGGACGAAACCCGCCGCGCCGTCGAGGCCAGCGGCGCCGAGATCATCACGGTCGCGATCCGCCGCACCAACATCGGCCAGCACAAAGGCGAACCCAGTCTGCTCGACGTGCTGCCGCCGGATAAATACACCTACCTGCCCAATACCGCCGGCTGCTACAGCGCCGACGACGCCATTCGCACCTGCCGCCTGGCGCGCGAGCTGCTCGATGGCCACGACCTGGTGAAGTTGGAAGTGCTGGGCGATGAGAAGACCTTATTCCCCGACATCGTGCAAACCCTCGCCGCCGCCGAGGTGTTGATCAAAGACGGCTTCAAAGTGATGGTCTACACCAACGACGACCCCATCATCGCCAAGCGCTTCGAGGCGCTGGGTTGCGTGGCGGTGATGCCGCTGGCCGCGCCCATCGGTTCGGGACTCGGTATCCGCAATCCCTACAACATCCTCACCATCGTCGAAAACGCCGAAGTGCCCATTTTGGTGGACGCCGGCGTCGGCACCGCCAGCGACGCGGCTTTGGCCATGGAGCTCGGTTGCGACGGGGTGTTGATGAATACCGCCATCGCCGGCGCGAAGCACCCTGTGCTGATGGCCTCGGCGATGAAGAAGGGTATCGAGGCGGGACGCGAGGCATTTCTGGCCGGACGTATACCGCGCAAACGTTACGCCAGCGCCTCGTCACCCATCGATGGGACGTTCTTTTAGAAAAATCATTAACGCCAAAGCGCGGCGACGCAGAGAAAAAGTGAAGGACCTGGTTGCTGCGCCTGGCGGAGACGCGGAATGTGTCGGCGGATTCACTGCCACGGGTAGGCTTGACCGATATCAAATAGGAAACTTCGCGCTCTTCGCGCCTTTGCGTTGATACTCTTCCATGAACGAACCCGCACAACGTCGCATCCGCAGCTTCGTACGCCGGCAGGGGCGCATGACCAAATCCCAGCACAGCGCCTTGGAGCGCTTGTGGGATCGCTACGTCATCGCGCCGGAAGCGATGCTCGATCTCGACGCGCTGTTCAATCGCGCCGCGCCGCGGGTGCTGGAGATCGGCTTCGGCATGGGCGACTCGCTGGCGGCGATGGCGCTGGCGCATCCCGAACGCGATTATCTCGGCATTGAAGTGCATCGCCCCGGCGTCGGCCGTCTGCTCGCGCAGTTGGAGGCGCAAAACAGCGGCAATGTGCGAGTGATCTGCGCCGACGCGGTGGAGATGCTGCAACGTTACCTCCCCGATGAATGCTTTGACGCCGTGCAATTGTTCTTCCCCGATCCCTGGCCCAAAAAGCGTCACCACAAACGCCGCATCGTGCAAACCGAGTTCGTTGAACTGCTGCGCCACAAGCTCAAAACCGGCGGCGTTTTTTACGTCGCCACCGACTGGGAACACTACGCCGAACATGTGCTGGCGGTGATGGCCCAGACACCGGGTTTTCACAACAACGCCGGCGCCGCCCGCTACACCGAACGCCCCGATGATCGCCCGCCGACCAAATTCGAACAGCGCGGCGAGCGCCTGGGACATATCATCCGCGATCTGATTTTTGCGCGGGAAGGGTGAAGCGGATTGCGCGTGGCATGACGTCCGCTAAATACGATGGGCGGGGTGAGTAACGAAAGTCGGCGTTCCTTGTTTTGGTCGTGCGCTGCTGGGTTTTTCAACCCAGACCATCTATTATTGAGAATAATATAGGGACGCCGAGCACCGGTTTCATTACACCCCCAGCAATTACGATGGCATTATGGGCGTCCGTATGCTAATAAATGGTCGGGCGCTGTGCGCGCCTAACACCTGTGGGCGCTACGGCATCGCCCCTTTGTGCCGCTTTGTTTTTCAACGCAAAAGAGGGTAGTAAAATGAAATTAATAATTAAACTTCTTGTAGTTCTGGCTAGTATTGGCACGGCGCAGGCCAACGTAATTACCGGCAATCTTTGGCGCGTTCCAGAAGCCGTGACCTTTAATGCAGTCCCCGCGAATGTTCCAGGAACCACTCCAGATGTCATCTTTGACGTGAATTCACCGCTGAATTTTAGTGGGACTTCCGCCACAGTCGGGACATGGTTGGCTAGCAGCAGCGCCTTTAATATTATTGAGAATACGGCTGGTACTCTGGCCTCTTTGATGGATGACGGGAGCACCGGCACTCTACTTTCGTTCAACGGTTTTGTCACTGTCACAACCGGAGAAATCTTCAACGTTGCTCATGATGATGGTCTGACACTGATCATCGGTGGCTTGGACTTGGGATTCAATCCTGGTCCCACGGCGCCAGTGCTTTCGAGCGCAATCTACACGGGGCCTTCGGGCACTTTCCCGTTTCAATTGGTATATGCCGAGTGCTGCGGAGGCCCAGCAGTCCTTACGGTCGATCTTCCGTTCAGCAATACACCCTCCGTTCCTGAACCCGCCACTCTTGCCCTTTTCGGCATTGGCCTCGCTGGTTTACGCTTGGGCCGGGTAAGTCGGCAACGGCTCCATCATTGCCGGGTTGAAACGCTTGCCTGACTTGAACACGCCAAAAGCGACGTGAACAAGTTGACGCATCATTGCCACGATAATCAGCTTGGGCGGTTTACCCGCCGCTGCCAAGTGTTCACAAAAGCGTTGCCCCCAAGCGGTTTGATATAATGTCACCATCGCAGACATGTAAAGGGTTTTGTGCAGGAATGCCTGCACAACTTTGGAAAGGAAGTACTGGATGCCGAGGACCGCGCCTTGACATCTCCCGCCCATGATCTAACCTGAAATTAAGTAGGGATATCTATTCCGCACCTGACAAGGACAACAAGACCATGGGCGGTCTCACCTCGTCGACTATCCTCAGCAAGCTCGCGGCCGCGGGCACGACCGCGGCAACGCAGTCCATCATTCTCGAGTTTCTCAACAGCGTGCCGGATGTCGCCGCGCTCGCCGGTGTCGAGCCGGTCGAAGGGCCGATCGTCGATGACCCCACCTACGGCTGGGGCGATCAGATCCGCGACTACGACATCGGCATCACGGTCGCGCAACGCATCCTCACCAAACGCGCGAGCCTCGGCAGCTACAGCAGCCTCACCCAGCTCAGTCACATCACGGGTTTCGGTCCGGACAAGTTCAACGACCTGCTGTACGCGTTCACCACCGCGGTCTATGAGATATCGAGCATCGAGTTCAACTATCACAACGGCGCATTCACCCACGACGCCCTCAATATTCGCAAGAACGCCACCGCCGCCGCGCCGTCACCCTCGTGGCGCAAAGGCCTCTCCCACACCTACACCGACTCACCCGCCGCCTACGCCATCAAGGAAACACAAGACAATACGCTCGGCATCCGCGTGCGCCTCAAGGCCAATGGCCTGAGCGGCGCCTATGTGCGCGCCATCGGCGGCGGGCGTCTGGGACCGGTGGGGGAGAAGTGGATCAGCTTCGACAGCGCCGGCCTGTCGGGCCTGGAGACCTTCCCGCTCACCAGCCCCAGCTTCCATGCCCACGGCGTGAATGCCTACAACATCCTGTGGCGCTGGCAGTGGCGGCGCCAGAGCAGCGATCCCTGGCGCGAACTGATGCTCACCCGCCATCGGCTGTTCGTGATCCTGCGCGCCCCCACCTTGCCGTGGGTGCAGACAACGGGCAGCACCTCGCTGCCTTGGACCGACGCCCTCGAGATCGCCTGCACCTGGGCGAGCGGCGCCACCGATAAAGATACCGCCGCGACGCGCATCACCGAACGCTACAACGGCTGCGGCCGGGTTTCCTACGACACCGTGTGGGGCGCCACTTTTTATGGCTACATCAACTACAACCTCACCCAGATGCTCGACCGACTCAACGGCGGCCCCGGCCTCGGCGGCAAGGTCAACTGCACCGACAGCGCCAACACCGTCTCGACGCTCGCCAATCTCGTCGGCTGCGACTTGTGGCAGTCCCGGATGAACGGTGGCTGGGGCTTCGACCTCAACCCGCTCATCGCCATCGGCTACACCACCTGGGCCGTGCCCTTCAATGGCGGCTTCAGTTACCACGAGGTGGCGTGGAAAGGCGCATGTACCGAGAACGACAGACTGTTCGACGGCTGTCTCAAAGTCGATGGCGACGCTGACCCCACCGCCGCCGACGCGCAGCATACCCCGCTGTTGCCGACCAATATGCTGTTCGGCGACTGCACCACCCTGAACTACCGGCTGCGGCTGTGTCCGCCCACCGCCAGCGGCTGCGCCGCCTGCCAACCGCAAGCGGCGACGACGCGTCAGCGTCGGCCCCTCCTCTAGGACGCGCGCCATGGACACCCCTTACGATCTCCAAGCCTGGGCCGACGCCACCACCCGCGGCCGCCGAATCTACAACTACAACTATCGCATGCGCGGCGACGAACTGCGCGGCTGGGAACTCATCAAGGTCGTGCCCATGGAGAACACACCGGGACACCACGAGATCGTCTACCTGTGGGAAAAGAAGGGCAGTGAAGGCCAGGAACAGGTGCGCATCGGCATCACCGAGGCCGACGACTGGCGCGCCGCGCAATATCACCTGCGCGAGCAGCTGCGCCACAGCATGCGATCCGACCTACCTCGCGGCGCCGGCAAGCTCGCCGCGATCGGCGATATCAACTACGCCGGCCAAGAACCAGGCGGCACCCGTATCGCCAGCCTCGTCTTCAGCCTGGGCAATGTCACGATTGCCATCAGCAGTGTGGGCGACAAGAGCGTGGACGTCAGCGCCATCGCCCAGCGTCTCGATCATACCCTCGGCGAACCGCCCGCCAAAGAAGAGCTCAAGGCCGGCAAGGCCGAACGCCTCACCACAGCCGCACTCAAGGTGAAGAAGGGCCAGATGACCACGCTCATCGAGCACCTGCCGGAACGGACGACCACCGGCTGGCACAAGTTCATCGCCCCCGACGGCGAACTCAAGCGCGAGGACGACGCCATCGTCTATGTCTCGCCCAGTGCGGGGGAGAAGAAGATTGAGCGGTATCAGGTGGCGTAGTGGGCACGGGTGGCACAGACTGCAAGGAGGAGGATGGTCATGTTTGATGCGTTACTGAAGGCCAATCGATATGGATAGGGTGTCGTGTGATGGAGCGAGGGGGGCAGGTTTATGCACTCAATCGTGTCTGAACCGAATGGCACTTACTTAAGCGCAAGGGGTTGAATTACAAGTTAGAAGAGACCGGAACCATGGTAGGCTGCAAATCGCCAAACCCACACCCTACCAACAGGAACCGGTCTTCATGCAGAT
>JAHFRV010000107.1 GCA_023266095.1 Gammaproteobacteria bacterium
TGAGACAGGTGCGCCAGGTAGCGCTCGAATTCCTCGGATGCGTCCATCAGACCTCCAGCAGTGAATGGTGACCTCCATATTATGATTATGCCTCATTTTTTATGACACAGTAAGACTAACCAAACCCTCTCCGGAGGGTCATGGCACTCGGTTAAGGGCTTACATCCCCATAAAACAGCACATGTAGGTTGGGCTAGCGTAGCGTAACCCAACCTACCAAATCAACGCGGATACGCGAAAAATTGCTTAACCGAGTGCCATGATCTCCGGAGGGTTTTTTATTGGGGAAGACGAACTGACGGCGGCGCTGCGTCGGGCTGGTTTTGCCTGACCAACCAAACTATTGGGACTTCCATAATTCACCACATCCATGCTGTCATTCCCGCGAAACTTCGCGGGAATAATGGATACCTACGGAGCTGTCGGCGGCGCGCCAAGCGCTTTGTGCGCCGGGGGCGCGGTCGGCGCATCGGGCTTGGCCCACTCGCCCAACTGCTTGCGGAAGGCGTCGGTGATTTCCTGCGCGTCGTGGTCGTCGGCGACGATGTACGGCGTGATCAACATCAGCAACTCGGTCTTGTGATGGTTGTCGTTATCGGTGCGGAACAGGTGCCCGAGAAGCGGGATATCCTTGAGCAGCGGCACGCCGCTTTCGGCGTGGCTGTTGTTCTGCGAAATCAGCCCGCCTATCAATACCGGGGTGCCGTCTTTCAGCGACAAGTGGGTCGATATTTTGCGGGTGTCTATGATAGGCGAACCCGCCACGCCGACCGAGGTGCTGCCGCTGACTTCCTGGGTGATATCCAGATCGATCCGGTCGCCCGCAAAAATCAGCGGGGTGACGTTGAGAATGACGCCGGTGTTGAGATACTGTACGGATTGTATGATGCCCGTGCCGGCGGTAGCGGAATTGGTCTGCTGCATGTTGATGGTGGGAATTTGCGAGCCGACCTGGATGGTGGCGGTTTCGCCGTTGCGCGCCATGAGGCGCGGGCTGGAGAGCACGTTGGCCTTGTTGCTGGTGGCGAGCAGGTTCAATATCGCGCGTGCATCGCCCGTGCTTTTCAGGTAACCGACAGCCAGGCCGCCATTGCCTATGGTGATGCTCGGGCGCGCGCCGGCCACCAGCGCCGTGCCGCCGGTGGCGGCTGCGGCGGCCGCATTGAAAGCCCATTCCACGCCGAGCTGGTTGGTATCGCCGAGCGTGACCTCGGCCACCGTCACTTCGATCAGAGCGGATTTCGCGGGTTTGTCCAGCTCTTGCAGCAAACCGAGCAACTGGGGCTGGTTTTCGATGCTGCCCTGGATGATGATCGTGTTCGTACCCTTGTCCACGACGACGCGTGTGGCCGCCTTGGGAGCGGCAGGAGGCGGCATGCCCACGCCACGGGGGGCGGCGACTGGCGCAGGCGCTTCTGCCTGACCCAGTACCGCCTGCATGGTGGTCGCCAGTTTATCGGCGTTGGTATAGCGCGCCTTGTAGGTGAAATAACCGCCGCCGGACTTGCGGATAGCGTCGGGCTTGTCGAACTCCTTGGCCCACTCCAGGATATGCGGGATGATGGAGGGGTCGCTGACAAAAACGATGATGGTGTTAAGGCCCGGGATAGGGATCAGATTGATCGGATACGCGGCCGATGCCGTGCCGGTCGACCTGTAGCCTTCGGCGCCGAGCATGAAATTCAGCTTGGCGCTGAGATCCTCGGCGGACAAATAGACCGGGTTGATGCGCAAACTCTTGCGGCCCGCCATGATAGGCTGATCGAGTACGTCTATGGTTTCGAGCACGGATTTCACGTCGTCCGGCTGGCCGCTCAATACCAGCGTGTTATGGGCCGCATCGTCAATGATGCCGACCTTGTTGCCGAACAGCTTGGTCAGCCAGGTGGTCAATTCTCCGGTTTGCACCGCTTTCAATTCGATCATCTGATAGATCGGGCGCAGCGGCAGCGGCACTTCGGGCAGCGCGCGCCCGCGCAGGATTTCCGGCGCATAGCCGGTCTGGGCATTGTCCGGCGTGAAGCGGTAGTTGTCCGCGCCCAGATCGTTGACGGACACGCCATAAGTCTTGAGCAGCAACCGTGCAGCATTTTCAATCTGACTGGGGGTTTGCAGTTGCGAGGCGTGCAGCGTGACGAGGTCTTTGCGGCTCGCCACTTGCGGGTCCACGCTGTAGTTTTTTTTCAGGATCAATCCGTACACGGCTTGTATGAAATTGGGCAGCGGCATCTGGTCGAAGGCGACCGTGATGTTGGCTTCCTCCGCCTTGACTTCGGCGCGCGGCTCGGACTTGATAGTGCTCTGCCTGCCCACAGGCGGCAGTTGCTGGATACTCCCAATGCTGGTGGACAAAGTCATCCCCTCGCGACCCTCGC
>JAHFRV010000085.1 GCA_023266095.1 Gammaproteobacteria bacterium
TCCAAAAATACCTGGCCGATGCGTTCCGCCAAGTCAGTGAAGGGGAGCGGTGAGTGGACAGTGTCCGCGGCGAGTACGGGCTCGGCCGCGGGCGTCACATTCTCGAACAGCCCGACCCAAAGTTGCAGCTCATCTTGAATGACCCCGCGCAGCGGTCCTTCGGTCGCCAGATCGAAACCGGCCAGTAAGTCGCGGCAGCGGGCCTTGCCGCGTATTTCCCAGTGCAGGCGATCGAGTTTACGCAATTGCGTGAGTTCCACGACCAGGTCGTAGGTTTTGCGGCGGCTGATGCGCAGACTGTCCCAGAGTTCTGTGCTCAACTCGCTGCGCCGCACCGGGGCGAGGCGCGCGGCGCGGCGGAGGAGGTCCATCAGCACCAGGGTGACGTTTTCCAACGTGAACAAGCCCCAGTCCCAGCCGCGGGCGTAGTTGAAATTCAACTCGGAGGGTATCCACGGCGCGGGATCCAATTGCGCCAATTGACTGGCCAGTTGTTCGCGCCGCCGCCAGCCGATGGCGATGGGTTGGCCCTGGGCATCCATGCAGCTGGCCGCGCCGCTGGCGAGGGCGGCGGCAATGTGTTCGGCGGCGCTGAGGGCGCGGAATTTGCGGTAGCCATCGAAGGATTGCTGGGCGATCACCTCGGCGGATTGCCAACCGAGGACCTGGGCGATGACCACGCGGGTGTCGCGTTTGCCGGTGATCGAGCGGTTGTGTTCGGCGACGGCGCGCAGCTGGTCGGAGATGGATTCGACCCGCGGAATGCTCACCAGTGAGGCGAGCACGGTCTGCGCCATGGTGGGAAAGGCATCGGCCCGTTGCGCGACGGGGTTGGGGATTTGTCCCGGATCGGGCACCACGTAGGCCAGTACCCGCCGCACATGCCGTTCGGCGCGTTGGCGGAACACCGCGTCGATGGCCGCCTCGAGCGGGTTGTTGTCGAGCACGCCGCCGTCCACAACGAAGCGGTCGAGGCGGAACTTGGCATGGCCGGTTAAATCCGCCACCTGTTCGCCGCCGGTGGTGACGCCTGGGTTTTCCGCGCCGGGCAGGAAGAAGGGTTCGAAGGCACCGGGAAACGAGGCGGTGGCGCGGGCGGCGGTGGCGAGTTTGCGCGCGATGTCCGCGTCGGCGAAGGGGTCGCCGCTGACGTCGGGACCGCGTTTGAATTCCATGCGGCCGCGATGGGTGACGTCGCGGATCACCGTGCCGAGGTCGTCGGGAAAGTCGCGCACCTCGCCTTGCAAGACCGTGGTGGTGAGAGTCAGATCGATGGGCACGCGGTCCGCGCTTTGCAACGACCTGCCGGGCTGATTGGCGATGACCGCGAAGCTTTGCACCATGGCCTTGTAGAAATAAGCGCCGTCCAATAGCGACGGCGGGTCTTCGCCGGTGGGTGTGCGCAGCAAGGTGAGCAGATCGCCTTTTTCGAGCCAGATGTTGCGCAACGGATCGAGCGAGGTGTTTTGAGTGAGGGCGAGGGCGAGCAGGCCGCCGTTGATACCGCCGGCGCTGGTGCCGGTGATTACGTCCACCCGCGGTTTCAGAGCGAGGGCGTCACAGAGTCTGAAATAAATCGATTCGCCGCGGACCAGGCGATTGATCTCGTGAGTCACGCCGCCTATCCATACCGCCAGACTGACGCCGCCGTTCATCACCAGCGCGATGCGCAGCTCCTGGGTGTGGAAGCGGTCAGTGCCGCGGCTGAAGTTCTGTCCGTTGGTCATGGTTGTTCTCCGTGGTTCTGTAATTATAAGGAGCCTCTGAAATAAGTCCGTTCATCCTGAGCCCGTCGCCGAGCGTTCATGGTTCGTTGAGATCACCACGAACATGGATATTTCAGAGATTCTCTAAGTGTAACGCTGTGGCTTGCTAAGGGCACTGGTGCCGCTTGCCCGTATCGTGGTATTCACCCGGTGCGTCGCTTAAGCATGAGCCCTTAAATCATCAATAAAGCCGCCGCGACCCGGCGGCCGTCCGACATTAAAATGTTGTAGGTCCGGCAGGCGGCGGCGGTATCCATCAGCTCATAGCCGATGCGCGCCTGCATCAGCGGGGCCAGCACTTGCGAGTCGGGCCATTGCAGGCGGGCGCCGCAACCCAGCAGCACCACTTCGACACCCAATTCGATCAAGACCCGGATATGGTCTTCCGCCAGTTCCTGCAAGGTTTGCGGCGGCCAGTCGCGGATGAGGTGTTGGGGGGTGATGATCAGGCTTTGAGTGATCACCTCCTGGCGGATGCGGCTGGCGGCCGGACCGATGGCGTCCACCGCCGCCGGGGCGGGGTCGTCGCTATCCAGGGGGAGGGTCACCGTGACGCTGCCCGGCCCGTAGGCGCGGATCGCGTAAGAATGGCGGTTCAGATCCAGATTGAATTGCATGGATAAAGTCCGTCGTGAGTCCGGGAAAAAGCCGTCCGCCCTTTTTAACCGCTGGCGGGGCGGCGCGCAAGTCCGCGCGATTGACAGGGTTTGGGACGGACGGGTAATGTGTACGGCTTTGGTGCGCCTACGAGGCGCGTTTCGTGCTGGCTCCGCCGTGATATTTCCCGGTTTCAGTTTTCCGGACTAACTACCTTGAACGACGAATTTTCCAGAATCAAGCGACTCCCTCCTTATGTGTTCAATATCGTCGGCGAGCTGAAGGCCAAGGCGCGCGCGCAGGGGGAGGACATCATCGACTTCGGCATGGGCAATCCCGACCAGCCCACACCGCAGCATATCGTCGATAAGATGGTCGAGGCCGCCCAACGCGGCGACACCCATCGCTATTCCGTGTCGAAGGGCATACCCCGGCTGCGGCGCGCCATCTGCAATTGGTACAAAAAACGCTTCGACGTCGATTTGAACATGGATACCGAGGCCATCGTCACCATCGGTTCCAAAGAAGGCCTCGCCCATTTGGCGCTGGCCACCATGGGACCGGGCGACGTGGCGCTGGTACCCAATCCGTCTTATCCAATTCATCCATACGGTTTCGTCATTGCCGGCGCCGATATCCGCCACGTGCCCTTGGTCCCCGGTGTGGATTTCTGCGATGAATTGGAAAAAGCCATCAAAGCCTGCTGGCCCAAGCCCAAGATGCTGGTGCTGAATTTCCCCGGCAATCCCACCACCCAATGCGTGGAGCTGGATTTCTTGGAAAAGGTGGTGGCCATCGCCCGCGAGCACGAGATCTGGGTGGTGCACGACATCGCCTACGCCGACATCGTCTTCGACGGTTATGTGGCGCCGTCGATTCTGCAAGTGCCCGGCGCCAAAGACGTCGCCGTGGAATTTTTCACACTGTCGAAGAGCTACAACATGCCCGGCTGGCGCATCGGTTTCATGTGCGGCAATCACAAACTGGTGGCGGCGCTGGCGCGCATGAAATCCTATCTCGATTACGGCATGTTCACGCCGATACAAATCGCCGCCATCACCGCGCTCGAAGGACCGCAGGATTGCGTCGATGAAATCCGCGAACTCTATCGCCGCCGCCGCGACGTATTGTGCAAAGGCCTCAATTCCATCGGCTGGCAGGTGACGCCGCCCAAAGGCGCGATGTTCCTCTGGGCCGAGATACCCGAGCCTTATCGCCATCTCGGCTCGCTGGAGTTCTCCAAGAAACTGCTGCAAGAAGCCAAGGTCGCGGTGTCGCCCGGCGTCGGTTTCGGTGAACACGGCGACACCCATGTGCGCTTCGCCCTCATCGAAAACGAACACCGCACCCGCCAGGCGATCCGCGGTATCCGTGACATGTTCCGCCGCGATCAAGGCCAGCCCGGCGCGGCGCAGGTCGGCGGGACTTAGTTGATACCTATAATTTCCGCGAGTTGATTGATCGTATGACAAGCGCGCTGATCCAAGGAGAAGAATATTGAATCCGGTAAAGGTAGGACTGCTGGGCATCGGCACGGTGGGCGGCGGTACGGTGAGCGTGCTCAAGCGCAACGCCAAGGAAATCGAGCGCCGCGCGGGCCGCGGCATCGTCGTCACTCACGCCGCCGCGCGTGATTTGCAGCGCGTGCGCAATTGCGACATGGCCGGCATTCAACTCACCGACGACCCTTTCGCGGTGGTGAACAACCCCGACGTGGACGTGGTGGTCGAATTGATAGGCGGCACCCTCACCGCGCGCGAATTGGTGAGCAAGGCCATCGCCAACGGCAAACACGTGGTCACCGCCAACAAGGCGCTGATCGCCAAATACGGCAATGAACTCTTCGCTCAAGCCCAGGAACAGGGCGTGATGGTGGCCTTCGAGGCGGCGGTGGCCGGCGGCATTCCCGTCATTAAAGCGATACGCGAAGGGCTCGCCGGCAACCGCATCGAATGGCTGGCGGGCATCATCAACGGCACCGGCAATTTCATTCTCACCGAAATGCGCGACAAGGGCCGCGATTTCGCCGACGTGCTGGCCGAGGCGCAGCGGCTGGGTTACGCCGAGGCCGATCCCACCTTCGACGTGGAAGGCATCGACGCCGCGCACAAACTCACCATCCTAGCGTCCATCGCCTTCGGCATTCCGCTGCAATTCGATCGCGTGTACACCGAAGGCATCAGCAAGATCACCGCCGAAGACGTGAACTATGCGGAAGAGCTGGGTTACCGCATCAAACACCTCGGCATCGCGCGCCGCACCGAGCAAGGCGTGGAACTGCGCGTGCACCCCACCTTGATTCCTTATCGCCGCCTGATCGCCAACGTCGACGGCGTGATGAACGCGGTGCTGGTGAAAGGCGACGCAGTGGGGCCGACTTTGTATTACGGCGCCGGCGCCGGCGCTGAACCGACCGCCTCGGCGGTGGTGGCCGATCTGGTGGACGTGGTGCGCGCGCTCACCGCCGACCCGGAAAACCGCGTGCCGCATCTCGCCTTTCAGCCCGACGCGCTGGTGGACATTCCCATCCTGCCCATGAGCGAAGTGGAAACGGCCTATTACCTGCGTATGGCGGCGGAAGACCGTCCCGGTGTATTGGCCGACATCACCCGCATTCTGGCCGATGCGGGTATCAGCATCGAGGCCATCATCCAAAAAGAACAGGCGCCCGAAGCGCGACACGTGCCGGTGATCATGCTCACCCACCGCATGCGCGAGCGGCAGATGAACGAAGCCATACAACGCATCGAAGCCTTGGGCTCCATCAACGGCGCGGTGACGCGGATCCGCGTGGAGTGTTTGAACAAGAACTAAGGTACGGAGAAGGGGGCGGAGGATGTGTCGGGTTCCTGGGTCACCTCTGGCTCTCACCACCCTGCCCCTGCGGGGCACCCCTCCTCGGAAGAGGAGGGGAGGAATGCGTTCTATCCTCATTGAGCGGGAAGGAGTGAGGTTTCTTACGGAAGGGAGTGAAGCTCACCTGCAGTGGGAAGAAGTGAAGCTCATCCTGACGGCAAGGGTGAAATTCATTCTTACGGAAGGCAGTGAAGCTGAACCTCAATGATGAGGGAAGGAATCGCCAGCCCTCCTTTTCAAGGAGGGCTGGCGCGTAGCGCCGGGGTGGTTGCGTCGTGGCACAGGGCTTGGTCAATACAACCATGGTAGCCAGGTTTGTGATGCGCGCTTGAGATAACATGCGCGGCGCCGCAATTCAGATTCACCAAGAGCAGAGTCCGAATTAATTGAAATACCGTTGGTCTTTAAATTAAAAATTACTGAGAGGGCATACAGGGTAGTTCAGTTGAACTTCTCCGCGTCCTTCATGGTTAAACGTTCTTAAGGAGTTATCCATGCCGTTCCGTTCCCGTTACACCGGTTTGATCGACAAGTACCGCGACCGTCTGCCGGTGCACGACGACACCCGCATCATCAGTCTCGGCGAAGGCAACACGCCGCTGATCCGCTTGAACAACATCCCCCGCGAGCTGGGCAAGGATGTGGACATCTACGTCAAATACGAAGGGCTCAATCCCACCGGTTCGTTCAAGGACCGCGGCATGACCATGGCGGTGACCAAGGCAGTGGAAGAGGGCAGCCGCGCCATCATCTGCGCATCCACCGGCAACACGTCGGCCTCCGCCGCGGCCTATGCCTCGCGCGCCGGCATCGCCGCCTTCGTGTTGATCCCCGACGGCAAAATCGCCATGGGCAAACTCGCGCAGGCTTTGATGCACGGCGCCTGCGTGATCCAGATCAAAGGCAACTTCGACGACGGCATGGAGCTGGTGAAACAAGTCGGCAAAGAAGCGCCGGTGACCATCGTCAACTCGATCAATCCGTTTCGCTTGCAAGGCCAGAAGACCGCCGCCTTCGAGATCATCGAAGAACTGGAATGCGCGCCGGATTATCACTGCCTGCCGGTCGGCAACGCCGGCAATATCAGCGCGCATTGGATGGGTTACAAGGAATACAAAGACCACGGCATCGTCAACAGCCTGCCGAAGATGATCGGTTATCAAGCCGCCGGTTCCGCGCCCTTCATGCGCGGCGGCCCGGTGAACAATCCCGAGACGGTCGCGACCGCGATCCGCATCGGTCATCCGCAAAGCTGGGACAAGGCCTGGGTCACCCAAAAAGAATCCGGCGGCTGGTTCGACGAATGCAGCGACGCGGAAATCCTCGCCGCGCAGGCCCTGCTGGCGCGTAAAGAAGGCATTTTCTGTGAACCCGCCTCCGCCGCCTCGCTGGCCGGCGCGTTGCGCGACATCAACAACGGCAAAATCCCCGCTGGTAGCAAAATCGTCTGCACCCTCACCGGCCACGGTTTGAAAGATCCCGACATCGCCATCAAACAAAGCCAGGCCAAGATGATCACCATTGAGGCCACCTTGGACGCTGTGAAAAAAGCCTTGTTGGAGAATATGGCGGGGTGAGTGCTTATGGCGGGCGGGAGAGGTTAGGCTGCGCGAGATTAGCCCAAGCTGCGGGTTCTAATCTGCAGGAATCATCTTCAAGAAAATGATGCCGACCGGCAACACAGGGCGCACCACAAAATCCGTAGGCTGGCGATGAGGCGAAGCCGAGTCCCAGCTAAGCCACCTATACGATAAACGAACCCGCGAGGTCGATTGAAATGATAGATGCAGCAATCTCGGCGATGGTGGTATTGCTGGGTTTAGCAACCCAGCCTACGGCATTACATCCTCGTTATGTGCCATTGAGGACGCTATGCAGCATAGCGTAGGATGCAGTGAATGAAATGCACCGCATCGCTCGAGATTTGATTTAGATCGCGATCTCACCGCATATATGGTCTCCCCCCGCATTGCAAGGCTGTGTGGTTGAGATAACAGGAACAGGTTGCTGCCCTATATCCGGCCTCATTGTGGGAAACTTATCTCCCGGGCCACGATGTCATTCGCGCGTATCGTCCTCATCATCCTATCGGTTTCGAGAACCGATGCGGTAGCCAGGTTTTCAATACGCCGGTCTGACCTGAATGGCACTTACTTAAGCGCAAGGGGTTGAATTACAAGTTAGAAGAGACCGGAACCATGGTAGGCTGCAAATCGCCAAACCCACACCCTACCAACAGGAACCGGTCTTCATGCAGATT
>JAHFRV010000034.1 GCA_023266095.1 Gammaproteobacteria bacterium
AGCGCTTGCCTATAACGCCAATAACTTGTTATCCACCCTCAGCGATGCTTCGGGACAGACCACCACGTTCACCTACGGCGCGGACAACCGCATCAGCGCTATCACCGACCCGGCGGGGCGTACAGCGAGCTACCAATATGACAGCGCCGGCAACCTGGTCGCCGTCACCAACCCCGGCGGCTTTGCCACCACCTACGCCTACGACAGCAGTCACAACCCCACCAGCGTCACCGATCCGGCCGGCAAACAAACCTTCTTCACCGCCGACGCCAATGATCGCCTGGCTACTGTATCCGGCGCTGGCGGCGCCAACAAGATGACTCTGGAATACGCCGTGCCCGCGGCGGACAAGATGACTATCACTGACAGCCTGGGCAACAAGACCGTCCTGACCTACGACAATTTCGCCAACGTCACCCACGCCGTAGACTCCATGCGGAACAGCACCAGCTTCACCTATGACGGCGATCTCAACCTCACCCGCGTCACCGATCCGAAGGGGCGCCAGACGCTGTTGACGTATGACAGCCGGGGCAATCGGCTATCCAACACCGACGCCGCCGGCCATACGGTGAGCTTTACCTATGAGCCCCAGTTCAACCGCATGACCAGCTTGACGGATGCCAACGGCCACGTCACCGGCTTCCAATACGACACTGCGGGCAATCTGGCGGCGCAGATTTACCCCAACGGCGCGAAAGAGTCCTACGGTTACGACGCCAAAGGGCAACTGACCAGCAAGACCGACCGCAAGAATCAAACTATCCACTACGCGTACAATGCCCGCGGCCTGCTCACCAAGAAGACCTTCCCGGACAGCACCGCGCACGCCTTCACGTACGATAGTCGCGGCGATCTCACCGGCGCCACGGACGCGAACGGCGCCATCGTCTTCAGCTACGATGGCGCGGATCGCCTGACCAAGGTGCTCTACCCCGGAGGAGATGCCGTCTCCTATAACTACGACGCCGCCAACAACCGGACCAAGATAACCTATCCCGACGGAACAACGCTGAATTATGCCTACGACGCCCTCAATCGGCTGGTGAGCATCAGCTCCGCGGCGGGCCAGGTGGTGGCGAGCTACACCTATGACAACGCCGGCCGCGTCGTGCAGCGAAACTTGCAGAACGGCACCTACACTACCTACAGCTATGACCAGGCCAACCGCTTAACGGACCTGATCAACCGCAAGTCCACCGCCGATATCATCTCGCGATTCGGATATAGCTATGACCCCCTGGGCAATCGCACCAGCATGACGACCTTGGCGGGGACCACGCAGTACACCTACGACGCCCTCGACCAGTTGACCAAGGTCGTCAATCCGGATAGCTCCTCGACCCGCTATGACTTCGATCCCGCCGGCAACCGTACCGCCGTCATCGGTAATCAGACGACGAACTACAGCGCTAACATTCTCAACCAATACCTGACGGTCGGACCCGATAGTTATAGCTACGATGCCAACGGCAACCTCACCAAAAAATCGACATCCGTGGGCGACACGACCTATACCTACGACTTCGAAAATCATTTGGTGCAGGTCATCACGCCCACTGAAACGGTTCGCTACACGTACGACCCGTTTGGTCGCCGGACCGCCAAGAGGACCTCAGTCGGCACCACCAAGTTCGTGCATGATGGCCTGCGGGTGATTATGGAAAAAGATGACGCGGGCGCGTTCGTCGCGATCTATGTCCATGGATTGGGCATCGATGAAGTGCTCGTTATGAAGCGCGGCGGGCAGAACTACTACTATGCGCAGGATGGGCTTGATAGCGTAGTCAATCTGACGGACGCTACCCAGGTAATCACGGAATCGATCAGCTACGATGCGTACGGCGTACCGAGTCATTTGAGTACGGTCGGAAACCCCTATCTTTTTACAGGACGCGAGTATGAAGCTGAGTTAGCTCTCTATTTCTACAGAGCCAGATTCTACGATCCGTTCACCGGAAGATTTCTATCCGCTGACCCGATTGGAATCAGTGGGGGAGATAGCAATTTCTACCGATATGTAAGTAACAGACCCACTACTTTTGTAGATCCTACTGGATTGGCGTGGGTGGGAACGACTAAGTGGTATAAGCTACCGGCGCACCGACATATTTTCTTTGACAAGCCTGTAACGATTGGTGGTCAAACATTTAATGACATAGGGTTTGCTCCTGCCTCGAATCCGTTTGGCGGGCCTGGTGGACATATCACAGGAGAAAATAGCAAATACTACAATCAAATATTGTCAGGTCTTGATGATGACCTATTGGCGAAAGCTGTCGAAGATATTAACTTCGATAAAAATTATTGCATGTTTAAGTATGATTGCACTCATTGGGAGGAACAGGTTTACAAGAGGTACAAGGAGTTGGCTGGCGACGGCGGAAGCGATCCTCGGACCGGCGATAACGACAATTCTGCCTTTTGCAGTCTTTTTCCTCTTACCTGTCAAGAGTTGTGCACGGCGGGGCAGACGCAGTTTTGCAACGGCGGCAATCCCAGTTGTGAGACTTCCAACACCTGTGCGGGAGATCCCACATTTATCCAAATCGCGGTTGGCAACAATCCGGCGAATTCACGTGGGATCTTGTCAAAGCTGAAGCTGCCTTCCAATGAGTTAACGGCTAAGATAACCGCACCTGGCGATGGCGCACTTGTGCGCGCCACTGTTCCCATTTTCGGCCTTGGCTTCGGAGATGATTTTAATGAGTACCGCCTGGAGTATGGGGCAGGCGACAAGCCGGAGAGCTGGACCACCATAGCCACATCCACCACGCCGCAATTGAAGGACGTTACAGGCGCCGACTTGGATGATACCGCCGACACCACCATACACGGCAACCTTGCCGATTGGGATACCGGCCTACGTAACTATATCTATCCGCCGCTCTACCCCAAGGATCATCCCATCGATCTGAAGGGCACATACACCCTCCGTTTTGTGGTGACGGGCAAAGACGGCAAGACCGCGGAAGATCGCGTCAGCGTCACGGTGGCCGACGTCATTCCCAACGCTTGGGGTGGTGAGGTCATCAGCACTGACAAGCGGCTGACACTAGTGGTACCCGAGCAAGCCATCCATGACAGCTTCCGGTTGATCGCGGCGCAGCCCGTGGAGAAATCTCCAGTGGCCTTGCCCGCGGACCGCAAGATGATCGGATCGGTGTACGAGCTGCGCGAGCCGGACGAGCGGTTTACCAAGGACGCGACGTTGGCGATGCAGCTCAGTGAGGCAGACATCACAGGTCTGACCCCGGACTCCGTCGGTATCTATGCCTATAACGACAAGACCAAGGCCTGGGAACATCTGAACTCTCGGCGGCCCGACGGCCGGTTTGAGGTTGAGACGACGATACGAACGCTTAGTCCCTACTACGCACTGATGGTGAGTGCAAAACCCGGTGAGGGTTCGGTGGCCGTCAGCGCGCGTGCCCCCAGCGCAGCTATGCAGAAGGTTGCCGCAACCAGCGCAGGCGCCGGACCGTACCTAATCAAAGAAGACTTCGAGCAGGGTCCGGCAGGCTGGTCCAAGCGCGACAGTGATGTCGGCGCGACGCTGACGCTCGACAAGACAGCCACCTTCGACGGGTCGCAGGCCTTGAAGATCATGGATACCGATGGCGGAGGCAACTTCGCCATCAACGTTGGGGTGGCCGCCTTCGATGCCCGTGACTATCCGCTGGTGCAGTTCGACTACCGCATTGCGGCCGGGGTCAAGACCAACTTCCTGGTGAAGGTGGCGGGACGCTGGTATGACATCGGCTTCACCGACGATGCCAAGGAACTTGAGAACAAGCGCGTCAACATCGCTCATATCGGTGATATCGCGGGCGTGATCGCGGACGGCCAATGGCATACGGCGCAGTTCAATCTTTACGACATGCTGCGGACCAAGACGGGCAACACTCAAGTCGAGACCATGATCATGGCCGACTGGGATGTGCCGGGTTATATGAAACTGACTTTCGGACACAATGCCAAGGGCGCGAGCTATTACATTGACAATTTCAGCGTCGCCCAAGAGCGTGCCGCTGGCCTGCGTTTGGATGACGATTCCGTACTGGTGGACAACTTCAACCAGAAGAAGGCCACCAATGCGCTGGGCGGTGTGACATCGGTGTTCACGGATGGGCAGCACGGTCATCTCAAGGTGGACTACGCCGCCGCAGACGCTGACGGCAAGGGTAGCGCGCTGGCGTTGAACTACGACGTCACCGCGGACAGTAGCTACGCCGGCTATGCCACCGCCTTGCCGCCGCTGGATTTGAGGGGATACCAGCTACTCACGTTTGCTTTGCGTGACTTGTCCGCCGACGAGGATATGACCCTCGGCCTCAAGGACGGCACGGGGCGCGAACACAAGGTCTCGATCCGCCGTTATGTTCAGTCGGCCCCGGTCGAGGGGTGGCAACATGTCAGCATACCGCTGGCGGCCTATACCGACCCGTTAGATTGGTCCGCCATCGCGAGTGTGAGCTTCTCCTTCGAGCATGGTCACAACACCAAAGGCAATATGCTGCTTGATGATGTGGCGTTCCAGCGGTACTTGCTGGCGCTGCCGGTGCAAGACTTCGAAGGCAAGGACGGCCTTAACCTCCTCAGGGGCAAGAACTGGACCTTCAGCCGGGGTGCCGCGGCCGTGAACGGCGTGGAGGCGAAGGACGGTGGCAACGGCATCTACGGCATCGCTTACGGCGGTAACATCGGCGACGTGTTCGGCTATGACAGCGGCCTCAACTTCGGCGGCTGGACCATGCAGTTGGGCGGCATAGACTGCTCGCGTTGCGGCACGTTGCGCTTCCGCATCCGCGGCGCCGAAGGCAGCGAGACGCCCAACATCTATCTCGGCGACGGCAATCTTCGCTGGCCGGTGGAGCTGGCCAAACGGGTTCAGGTGACCAAGGACTGGCAGGAGCTGGAGATACCCTTGGATGCGTACGCCGAGTACATCGATCTGACCCATCTGGAAGAGCTACAGGTGGTGTTCGAGTGGCAGAAGATGTCGGGCACGGTGTACCTCGACGACCTGCGGTTTGGTGTTCGCCCTATTGAGATGCTTGGCCGCTCAGCGCACTGAGCTTAGGATGAATGTGGTCTCTGAATAGATGAGAGCATCGTCATGTTCACAGCGGATCGCCAGAATCTCCGGCGGTTTCATTGCCGGCAACACACTCTCCAGAAAAACAATTGCAAGAATCAATGTGGCGAGGGCATCAAGCCAGCGACAGCCATTGCTCGATATTTTACGCGCGTGGCCTGGCCTTGCTTCATTTCATTGATGCCAGCACAAACGCCGGCAACAACAACCAGGCGAACTCGTCGAACCAGCCAAACACCCATCCCTCAGCCGCATACATGCCGACGAAGATCACACACATAATGATGTGAACGGCGCGAACGGTGATGGAAGAGCGCGGCAACCCCACAGCCTGATCACGGTGATATTTCGGGGTTCGGAACCAATCGAGATTGAGGTGGAACAGACCCTTGATATTGCCTGTCACATAGGTTGGGATAACGCTCCAGGCATACCAAACCATCATGGGCAGGTGGAGCACATCACGGTAGCGTCGTGTCTTGGCGAGGATCATCACCAAGGGTTCGATGATATTGGACAAGAGGCAGAAATAGAGCAGGATCACGAAAGGTAGCTTCACCTGCCCGATGACGAACAAATAGAATTCGACCGGATAACTGTTCCAGGCGAGGATCAGCCAGAGGATGCTGATTATGCCGATGGCGATGGCCAAACCTGTGAGTAGGGTGGTTGTGAAATAAGCGTTCTGTCGGAATGCGGAGAGCTTTTCCACGACCGTCAAGCGGGATGAGGTGATGATGGGCCAGAAATAGTCTCTGAGCGCACGGGCGGAACCTGAGGCCCAGCGTTCTTGTTGGCGGCGATAGTGGTCATAGGTAAACGGGACCTCGCCGTAGTTCACCACTGAGCCGTCGTACACGCCCTTCCACCCGGCAAGCCAGAGGCGGTCGGTCAAGTCCAGATCCTCGGTCAGATGTCCGGGCGTGAAGCCGCCGACCGCGGCCACGGCGTCGAGACGGAATAAGGTGCAGCACCCGGAGAAAAGCGTCGGATGGCCGAGCCGCTGGCGTCCTTCGAAATCCACGTAATAGCAGCCTTCCTCTACGAAGGACACATACTTCTGGAACAGATTCATGCCCTGTGGGAAGGATATGCGTTTGGTCTG
Organism: Gammaproteobacteria bacterium; assembly: GCA_023266095.1. Classification (GTDB taxonomy): domain Bacteria; phylum Pseudomonadota; class Gammaproteobacteria; order DRLM01; family DRLM01; genus CAKKSB01. Next base: position 6,204 of record JAHFRV010000034.1, read on the forward strand.
GACGAAGGCGGTGGTGTCGTTTGCCTCCAACACACCGAGCGTGCGCTCCAGCGCGTCGGATTGAGGGTGCCAGTCCGCATCCAGCAAATACATCAGCTCGATGTCCCGGCTGTGTAGATACTCTTGGACCTTACGTAGGCTACCTGCCTTGTAGCCCACGTTCTTGGGACGATGGAATAGCACGAAGCCTGGGGATTCCCATATCTCTATGGGTTCGCACGCGCCTGCGCGTCGCCCAAGTTCCATTTCTTGGATGAAGGGATGGCTATCCCTCAGTACGCAGCCCCGCTCCTTCGCGAGGGCTCTTAACGATTCGACGACCGTGGGATCAGTGGAATCGTCCGCCAGGACGATGAGCTTGTTCCGGTAGGTCAATGCTTCGCAGGCCTTGAGTGTCTTCTCGAGTACGTGTTCTTCGTTGAAGGAGACGATCACCACGGCGATGCGACGTCCGGAGTGAGGGACGCGTTTGATAACCAGGCTGCGCAGACTCCCCCAGCCATAGAGGAAATTGAAGAAAGCGAAAAACGAAAACGACACAAGCAACATGCCCTGGATGGCGAGTAAGAGGACGGCAAACCATGGCCATTCCGTTATGGTCATGGCTGCTCCCGACGATGAACCCATCGGGAAAGGATGGCCCCAGCAACGAGGATCAGGAGCGCCGTGACGATGGGCAACAGGCTTCTATAGCTACTGCCACCCAACAGCGCTCGGGCTGACGCTGCGCTAGGCGGATCGATGGTCGGGGCTGGACCGAACCAATAAAATCCGAGGCCTTGCGTCGTATAGGCCACGACATCCAGCGGATGAGGGCCGTCATCGATATCGAGTACGGCGCGCAGGGGTTGGGGCTGATGAGCGAGCCATTGACCGTCTCTTAGCTCGAGCAGTGGGGAGTCGGCGTAGTGTTTGTCCAAGTAAATCGTTGCTCGCGTGACCCTGGTGGTGAGCCCATCGGGGGCGACGATCATCAGGGATCGGGTTCCATCCGACTTTTCCAACTCCCGCAGGATGAGATGTGCATGGTTCACGCCCGGGGCGGATATGGCGATAAGCCGCACCGATCCCGTGCGAGGTTGGCCAGTAAGCAACCCGTGCGTTCCAGTTAGCTCGACCCACTGTCGCGCGCCCGTATCACGGCCACCTGAACTGCTGAAACCACCTAGGCCGGGAACGGCGCTGCCAGACGCGGTTGCATCGCGGGCCTCTACCAACAGCGAGACCGTGAGGACACACAGCATTAGAATGCAGTGCATCATGGTGCGGTATTCCTGGTCATGAACCAGCGGGCCGCTATTTTCGGCGACCCATCCGAGCGATACAAACCCCAATGGGCCTCGACGTCGCCTCGGCTAAGGGCCGCGGGTTTCCAAGCTTGGTCGTAGGCCTCGAAGTAGAAAAAGGAAATGCGGGTCGATTCGAGTGCCTGGAAGAACTTGAGCTGTGTTTCTTCATCGGCACCCGGCACGCCCGCGCTGGGAAATCCCGCCTCCTTGAGAATCACCGGACGGCCGCTGGTGGAGGTCAGGAAATCGTAACGCGCGAGTATCCAATCAACCGCCTGGGTGGGATCCGCCTGCGCGGCCCAGAACGGGTGCGCGAGGGGAAAGAGCCAATCGGAGTGGGTCAGCAACCACGCCCGATAAGGGCCCTTCAGATAGCTGTCGATGGGTTCGGAGGTCGTCACGGGTCGTCCTGTCAGTTTGCGGAGTTCGGCCATCCTCGCAGCCAATTCTTCAGGTTGATAGCGGATGCCCAGCCCCTCATTCCCCAAGCAATAGCCATCGACAAAATCCCGTTGCGCGAGGGCGTGTTGCCATTCCTCCCGATCGCGCGGATCCCAGATGCCCATGATAATCGTGCCATCGAAACCGACTTCGCGCGCCAGCTTCGGAATCAAACCGAGTGTCCCCGCCGCGCTGTAGGTTACCAGTCCCCTCACGCCCGCGGACCTCAACGCATGCAGATCTTGCAAAATTTGGCTAATGGTCTGGGCAGAGGGCTGCGCCGGAGAGAACATGCGGGGATTGTAAGCGACGGCAGGGGGGATGTGTTTCAGCGTAATGCGCACGTCTGCTCCAAACGCTGTGTGGCTCGCCACGAGCAGCACCAGCAATGACGCCACAAACTTCATAAGGCGGAATATCACTGGGCGTCGTTCTCCTCTGGCACCTTCTCAGCGGAAGACTCTGTGATGCCGCATGATGATATATACCCAGTGAAGAATAACGCAGCGGTAGCACGCTTTTCCAAGTGCCACGCCAAGAATCCGGCTATAAGTGTCAGTGCCAACAATAGCGCGGCTACCAGCCTGACGTCGCCGGCGAAATACGCCTGGCCGGGTGTTAATAGCATCATGATCAGCAATAGCAGGTATCCAACCACCAGTACTCCGCTCATGGGTTGCTCGGCCCGCAGCTTGGCAATGCGGGCCGCGGCGGTTGGACATTTGAGGTGAACGAAGTCATATAACAAGTCGATGCGAGCGTTACTGTAAGGGGATTTTTTCAGTTTATCCAAAAATGTGAATATCCTGCTGTCGCCAGCAAGACAACTGTTACTCGTATCCCTATTGGTTTGGTCAGGTTTAACGACCATGGCAAGAAATGAATCGAGAGATGACTCGCCATAACTCGCTAACATCAAACGATAGATGCGAAACCAAATGCCACCCAGTAATGAACCAATAAGATACGATATGAGCAGGTTGCCGAGTAATACGAACGCAAATGGTGCGGCAGTGTGACCAGGACTAAGAGCGCCTGTAGACCATGTTGTGACGACTTGTACGGTGACGTCTGGCCCCAGTAGGAGCAGGGCGGTGAGGGATACCAAACCGGCACCGGGGATAATGCGGCCAATGAGGTCATAGAAGAGCTGCGGAATAATGACGCTAATGTTCATCCGTTGCACCTGTCCCTGGAGCGTGGCTGGCACAGTGATGTAGATCCATGCGTAGATGCGCGAGTTGATCTGTCGGTTTGACCCACGATACTTATCGTGTCCCAATCGAGCTTTTGCGCCAGTAGGAACCGACCGCCATGAAGCACACCATAAATCGTCCTGCGGCATGCAAAGACAAATATCACGCGATAAAATAACTGGCAAGAATTTTGAGGTATTGCTGGCGTGTTCTTTCAATGGTATTTCTGGCCGAAGTAGTTTCATGGGGTGTCACTGAAGAGCCAACTGACGCGGCCGATGACGAACGGACGTATCACGCGCTCCACCCGATTATTATCAATGCAAATACGGGCTCGCGGTTGATTGCCATGCGCTGTTACCGCGCGGCCTCGGCGCGGCGGTCAATCGCCGGATGACTACAGCAGTTTGCTGATGCGTTTGACCGCGGGATCATCTGGGCTGCTGGTGGCGGTGAATCCCAGGCTAGTCACCAAGCGCAGCATGGTCTGATTGGTGGCGAGCACCTCGCCTTCCATACGCTTCAAGCCTTTGGCGCGCGCCACGTCGATCAAGCATGTCATGAGCTTATGGCCTATCCCCTTGTGTTGCCACTGGTCCGCTATCACCAGGGCGAATTCGCAGGATTCCGCATCGGGATTGGTGGCGTAACGGGCGATGCCGAGTTCCAGCTCCTTGCCGTCTATGCTGGTGACGGCCATTAAGGCCATTTCCCTGTCGTAGTCGATTTGAGTGAAACGTGCCAGCAGGGTGGGAGTGAGTTCCTGCAGCGCCTCCATGAAGCGGAAGTATTTGGTGTCACTGGACAGTCCACACACGAAATTCTGTTCGAGTTCGGCATCTTCAGGCCGGATCGGGCGGATGGTGATGTCGGTGGCATCGGGCAGTTGCCAGAGGGTCTCGAGATGCGACGGGTAGGGGTGGATCGCCATATGTGCATACGGTTCGGCGGTGGCGGAGCGGTACGCCACGACGACGCGCGCATCCGCGACCAAGACGCCGTTCTCGTCTAACAGGAGTGGATTGATGTCCATCTCCTTCAGCCACGGCAGTTCACATGCCATTTCGGATACACGCAGCAGCACACTCAGCAGCGCCTCCCTGTCCACTGGCGGCATGTGGCGGAACTGGCCGAGCATTTTAGCCGCGCGGGTGCGACTGATGAGGTTGCTGGCCAGATAGCGATTGAGGGGCGGCAGCTCCACGGCGCGGTCCCCCAACACCTCGACGGCGACACCGCCCATGCCCAGGGTAATCACTGGCCCGAACACGGCATCCGTCGTCACCCCTATCATGAGTTCACGGCCGTTTGGCTTCACTATCATCGGTTCGATGGCGATGCCATCGATGCGCGCATCGGGCCGGTTGTGGTGCACGGCGGCGATGATTTCCTGATAGGCGGCGCGCACTGCCTGGGCATTGCTCAGGCTCAGCTTCACCCCGCCGGCATCGGATTTATGGGTGAGATCCGGTGAACTCACCTTCATCGCCACCGGAAATCCGAACTGCTCCGCCAAGAGCAACGCCTCGTTGGGCGTATGGGCCACGACTGTTTTGGTCACCGGGATGTGAAATGCCGCCAGCAAGGACTTGGATTCCATTTCACTTAATAGGTAACGGCGTTCAGCCAGGGCGTTCTCGATCAACAGCCGCGCGCCCTCTAGGTCGGGCCGCTCATGATGTGAAAGGGGGCCGGGTGTTTGCAGCAACATCTGCTGGTTGTGAACGTAGGCCGAGATAAAGGAAAACACCTCGACCGCCGGTTCTGGCGTGCGGAAGTTGGGGATGTGGGCGCGGGTGAAGGCGGCGCGCGCCTCGGCGACCTGCGCATCGCCCATCCAGCAGGCCAATAACGGTTTGCCCGATTGGTGGGCAATCTCGATCGCGATTTCGGCCACCTCCAGTGGTTTGGTCATGGCTTGCGGCGTGAGGATGACCAGCGCGCCGTCGACACCCGGGTCTCCCATGCAGGCGGTCAGCGCCTGGCGATAACGTTCTGCATCGGCATCACCGATGATGTCGACGGGATTGCGCTTGGACCAGGTGTAAGGCAATACCGCGTTCAGCGCCTCCAGGGTTGCGCTGGAGAGGGTGGCGAGTTCGATGCCGAGATCGGCGGCGCGGTCGGCCGCCATCACCGCCGGCCCGCCACCATTGGTGACGATGGCAAGGCGATTGCCGCGTGGGCGAAAACCGCAAGAAAGCGCCTGGGCCGCGGTGAACAATTGCGCCACCGTCATCACCCGCACCGCACCGGCGCGGCGCAAGCTGGCGTCGAAGACGTCATCCGCCACCACCATGGCATCGGTATGGGAGAGGGCGGCCTTCTTGCCCGCCTCGTGCCGGCCGACCTTGACCACGATCACCGGTTTGATGCGTGCGGCGGCGCGCAGGGCGCTCATGAAGTTACGCGCGTTACGGATGCCCTCGATGTAAAGCAGGACGGCTTCGGTGTGCCTGTCCGACACCAAATAATCGAGAACCTCGCCGAAATCCACATCGGCTGAATCCCCCAGTGACACCACGCTGGAGAAGCCGATCTCGTTGGACTGTGCCCAGTCAAGAATGGCGGTGCACAAGGCACCGGACTGCGACACCAGGGCAAGCTTGCCCGGCAGCGCGCCGCCCTTGCTGAAGGTGGCATTGAGCCCGATGCTGGGGCGCATCAACCCCAGGCAATTGGGGCCGATCAACCGCATGCCATAGCGGCGAGACGCTTCCAGTAGCACCTGTTGCAGTGATGCGCCATGGGGGCCTATCGCAGCAAATCCCGCCGACAAAATCACGGCGGCACGTACCCCCTGTTTGCCGCAGGCCTCGATAATATCGGGAATCGTGGCGGCCGGCGTGGCAATGACGACGAGATCGATCCGCTCGCCAATTTGATCTATCGAAGCAAACGCGGGCTGTCCCTGAATTTCTGTGTGCTTTGGGTTGACCGCATAGAATTTACCCTGATAGCCGCCCATGAGCAGATTGGCGAAAATGATCCCGCCGACCGAGTCCGGGCGGTTACTGGCGCCGATCACCGCGATAGAGCGTGGAGAAAAGAGTGGACTGAGGTAGTGTTGGCTCATGGCTGGTTTTGCTTAGCGATTACCGTTACATTTCACTTTATCACTCATCCTGACCAACCCAGCGCAGTTGCGTGACTTTATTTTTGGGGAAACGCCGTGCGAACCGCTTTCATCAGCCACCCCGCTTGTCGCAAACATGACATGGGTAGTTTCCATCCGGAAAGCCCGGCGCGGCTAGTAGCCATCGAAGATCAGCTGATTGCTAGCGGTCAATATGATCTCCTGCAGCACCACGAGGCGCCGCGCGCCAGCCGTGAGCAACTGGCGCGGGTGCATCGCCAACACTATCTCGACAAAATAGCCGCGGTCTCTCCCCGTGAGGGACTGGCCTACCTCGATCCCGATACGGCGATGAACCCGTTCACCCTGGAGGCGGCGTTGCGCGCCGCCGGGGCAGCGGTGCTGGCCACCGATTTAGTCATCAACGGCAAGGCTGAAAATGCCTTCTGTAACATCCGTCCGCCGGGGCACCATGCCACCCGTGATCACGCCATGGGCTTTTGCATCTTCAACAATGTGGCGGTGGGTGTGGCGCATGCCTTGGATGCGCATGGTTTGGAGCGAGTGGCCATCGCCGATTTCGACGTGCATCACGGCAATGGCACGGAGGATATTTTCGCCAGCGATCCCCGGGTGATGTTGTGTTCCACCTTCCAGCATCCGTTCTATCCCCATTGCGGCGCGGACAGCGGCGGTGACCGCATCATCAACGTGCCGCTGCCCGCCGGCACGGACGGCACAGGTTTTCAGGCCGCGGTACGGCAACGCTGGTTACCCGCGCTGGACGCATTCCGGCCGCAAATGCTGTTCATCTCCGCCGGTTTCGACGCCCATCTCGAAGACGATCTGGCGGGTTTGGCCTTGGTCGAAGCGGATTACGATTGGGTGACCCGGCAACTCAAGGCCGTGGCGCAGAGATGGGGGGAAGGCCGCATGGTGTCGGTGCTGGAGGGTGGCTACGCCCTCGGGGCCTTGGCGCGGAGCGCCGTGGCGCATATCAAAGCGCTGAGCGGTTTGTGAATAACGCAACTTCCACCGCACCGGTCGCGGCGGCATATCGATGCGCGACGTTCATCACCTGCCAGACCTTCGTCAAATCGACGATGCCACGAATAAACTTGGTAAGCATCTCTCTTCGGCTGCGTTTAGATCTTCGTGACCAAGCGCGCCTACCCGCGCAGGGCGGGGTTGAGCAATGCATCTGACGCAGAGCATCACCCGCTTGTAAGGTGATTTACCTGGGCAATGCCGGCGAATCACTCAAGAGCGTGATTCGCACATCGCCGCGGCACTTTCTGAAGTAAAATACCCGTTTTGATTAATAAGGCCCATCCCTTCTCATGCGCATCGCTTTGGGTATCGAATACGACGGCAGCGATTTTGCCGGCTGGCAGTTACAGGACGGCGAGGTGCGCACGGTGCAGGGCAACGTGGAGCAGGCCTTGTCGAAGGTGGCGGATCATTCGGTGCGGGTGGTCTGCGCCGGACGCACCGACGCGGGTGTGCATGCTACCGCGCAGGTCGTGCATTTCGACAGCGCATCTGAACGCACTGCGCGCGCCTGGATATACGGCGCCAACGCCAATCTGCCCAAGAGCATTAGCGTGCAGTGGGCGCGGGTGGTCGATGACGACTTCCACGCGAGGTTTTCCGCGGTGCGGCGCCGTTATCGTTACGTGATTCTCAATCGCGAAGTGCGCCCGACCTTTCTCGCCTGGCGGGTGGCGTGGGAGTACCGGCCGCTCGATGAGGCGCTGATGCAACGGGCGGCGGCTTATCTGCGGGGCGAGCATGATTTCTCCGCTTACCGCACACTGGCCTGTCAGGCCAAAAGCCCGGTACGCACCCTCTACGAGCTCACTGTCAGCCGTGACCGCGATATGGTGTTCTTGGATCTGGAGGCCAACGCCTTTCTGCATCACATGGTGCGCAATATCGCCGGGGTATTGCTGGACATCGGCGCCGGCAGACATCCGCCGGTTTGGGCGCGCGAGGTGTTGGAGACCCGCGATCGCACTCTGGGCGGGATCACCGCGCCGCCCCATGGTTTGTACCTTGCCGGGGTGACCTATCCCGCGCACTTCGGCCTGCCGCCGCTTTCCCCGTCCGGGGTGGTCTGGTAACCTGTGGGCCTTTCGCCCCTTGTCACTGAGTTTATGCGCACGCGTGTGAAAATCTGCGGTATCACCCGGGCGGAAGACGGCTTGGCCGCGGCGCGTGCGGGGGCGGATGCCATCGGTCTGGTGTTTTACGTCAAAAGTCCGCGGGCGGTGAGCATCGGGCAGGCGCGGGCCATCGTGCGGGAGTTACCGCCCTTCGTCACCACCGTCGGCCTGTTCGTGGACGCCGCGCCGGAGGATATCCGCCAGGTGTTGCAGGCCGTGCCGTTAGATTTGTTGCAATTTCACGGCAACGAGTCTCCTGAGCAGTGTCGGATTCACGGCCGGTCTTATCTCAAGGCCTTGCGCATGCGCGAGGGTATGGATGTGGCGGCCATGGCCCGGTCTTATGATGATGCGGCGGGGCTGCTGGTGGACACCTATGTGGACGGCGTGCCGGGCGGCACGGGGCGGTCATTTGATTGGTCGCGGCTGCCGGCGCGTCTGGCGCGGCCGCTGATCTTGGCCGGCGGCCTCAATCCCGACAACGTCGCCGCCGCCGTGGCGCAGGTGCGGCCCTGGGCGGTGGATGTGAGCGGCGGCGTGGAGGCGGCGCCCGGTTTGAAGGACGCCGCCAAGATCGCGGCTTTTATACGAGGTGTGAAGAGTGTCGAAACTGATTAACAGCCTGCCCGACGCCAACGGCCATTTTGGTCGGTACGGCGGACGTTTCGTGGCGGAGACCTTGATGGAGCCGCTGGAAGAGCTGCGGCTGGCCTATGAAAAATACCGCAACGACCCGGCGTTTCTCGCCGAGTTCGACGCCGATCTCAGCCACTATGTCGGACGACCCTCGCCGCTGTATTTCGCCGAGCGTTGGAGCCGCGAATTGGGCGGCGCCAAGATTTATCTCAAGCGCGAAGATCTGAATCACACCGGCGCGCACAAGATCAACAACACCATCGGTCAGGCCCTGCTCGCGAAGCGCATGGGCAAGACCCGCATCATCGCCGAGACCGGCGCCGGTCAACACGGCGTGGCCTCCGCCACGGTGGCGGCGCGACTGGGTCTGGAATGCGTGGTGTACATGGGCGCCGAGGACGTGCAGCGCCAGGCCGCCAATGTGTTTCGCATGAAGCTGCTCGGCGCGCGCGTGGTGCCGGTGACCTCGGGCTCGAAGACCCTCAAAGACGCGCTGAATGAAGCGATGCGCGATTGGGTGACCAATGTCGACAACACTTTTTACATCATCGGCACCGTGGCCGGACCCCATCCCTATCCGGCCATGGTGCGCGATTTCCAATCCATCATCGGCCGCGAAGCGCGTGCGCAAATCATGCAAGCCGAAGGCAGACTGCCTAACACGCTGGTCGCCTGCGTTGGCGGCGGTTCCAACGCCATCGGTCTGTTCTATCCCTTCCTCGATGATGAAGGCGTCGCCATGGTGGGTGTCGAAGGCGGCGGCGACGGCATCGCCAGCGGTCGCCACGCCGCGCCGCTCAGCGCCGGCCGGCCCGGTGTGCTGCACGGCAACCGCACCTATTTAATGGAAGACGCCGACGGGCAAATCATCGAGACCCATTCGATCTCCGCCGGCCTCGATTATCCCGGCGTCGGTCCCGAACACGCGTGGCTCAAGGACAGCGGCCGCGCCCAATACGTCGCCATCACCGACGACGAGGCCCTGGCCGCGTTTCATGCGTTGACCCGCATCGAAGGCATCATACCCGCGCTGGAGTCCAGCCATGCCTTGGCGCAGGCCGCCAAGCTGGCACCCACGATGAAAAAAGACCAGATCATCCTGGTTAATCTCTCCGGCCGCGGCGACAAAGACATCCACACCGTGGCGGCGCGGGAGGGCATCACCCTATGAGCCGCATCGCCGCTTGTTTTGCCCGCCTGCGCGCCGACGGACGCAAGGCGCTGATCCCGTATGTCACCGCCGGTGATCCCAATCCCGCGGTCACCGTGCCGCTGATGCACGCACTGGTGGAGGCGGGGGCCGACATCATCGAACTCGGCGTGCCGTTTTCCGATCCCATGGCCGACGGCCCGGTGATCCAGCAGGCCTGCGAGCGGGCGTTGCTGCATCACACCAGTCTGCGTCATGTGCTGGAGATGGTGCGCGCGTTCCGCGCCGACGATGACACCACCCCGGTGGTGCTGATGGGTTACCTCAATCCCGTCGAAGTGATGGGCTACCCAACCTTCGCCCGCGCCGCGGCGGCGGCGGGGGTGGACGGCGTGCTCACTGTGGATCTGCCGCCGGAAGAAGGCAGTGAATTGGTGAGTCAGTTGCGCGGCCACGGGCTCGACCCCATCTTTTTGCTGGCGCCCAACTCCACCGCCGAGCGGGTGAAAAAGATCTGCGCTGCCGCCAGCGGTTTTGTTTATTACGTATCGTTGAAGGGCGTTACCGGCGCCGCCACCCTCGACACCGAGGCGGTGGCGCGCAAGCTGCGCGAGATCCGCGCCGTCACCGAGCTGCCCATCGGCGTGGGCTTCGGCATCCGCGACGGCGATTCCGCGGCGCGGGTGGCGGCGGTGGCCGACGCCGTGGTGGTGGGCAGCGCGCTGGTGAGCGAGATTGGCGCCTTGGCCGCGACGCCTGATAAGATTCCGGCGCAAGGCGCGGCGGTGATCGCCGAGATGCGCCGGTCGATGGATGAAAAGAAGTAGCAAGCAGCAAGTAATCAAAAAAGGGTTTTTGCTACTCGGGGTTTAAAAGATATGACGTGGTTTGAAAAACTCCTGCCTTCCAAGATCCGCACCGAAGGCAAGACTAAAAAATCCATACCGGAAGGCTTGTGGACCAAGTGCGAGGCCTGCAGCGCGGTGCTCTACCGTTCCGAGCTGGAACGCAGTCTGGACGTTTGCCCGAAATGCGGCCATCACATGCGCATCGGTGCGCGGCGGCGCCTCGATACCTTCCTCGACCCGGAGCCGCGGGTGGAGATCGGCGCCGACATCGAGCCCAACGACGTGCTGAAATTCCGCGACAGTAAAAAATACCGCGACCGGATCATCCTCGCGCAAAAGACCACCGGCGAGAAAGACGCCTTGATCGTGATGCACGGCAAACTCAAAAACATGCCGGTGGTCGCGGCGGCCTTCGAGTTCGGTTACATGGGCGGCTCGATGGGTGCGGTGGTCGGCGAGCGTTTCGTGCGCGGAGTCGATCTCTGTTTCGAAAAACGCATGCCCATGGTGTGTTTCTCCGCCAGCGGCGGCGCGCGCATGCAAGAGGCCTTGTTCTCGCTGATGCAAATGGCCAAGACCAGCGCCGCCCTCGCCAAGCTCAGCAAAAAAGGTATCCCTTTCGTTTCCGTGCTCACCGATCCCACCATGGGCGGTGTCTCGGCGAGCCTGGCCATGCTGGGCGATATCAATATCGGCGAACCCAACGCCCTGATCGGTTTCGCCGGGCCGCGGGTGATCGAGCAAACCGTGCGCGAGACCTTGCCCGAGGGTTTTCAGCGCAGCGAATTTTTATTGCAACACGGGGCGATCGACATGATCGTCGACCGCCGTGAGATGCGCGACCGGATCGCCAGCATGTTGTCGCTGTTGACCCATCAAGCCCCGCCGTGACCGCGGCGTGAGGCGCGCCCGTGAAACACGGCGGGTAATAATCTTATGACCGTTAATCCATCAGCGGCTGACGCGCCCCACGGCAAACCCGCCTCTCCCACCGGACGTTTCGCCACCCTTGAACAATGGCTGTGCTGGCAGGAGGGACTGCACCCCAACAAGATTGACTTGGGTTTGGATCGGGTGCGGACGGTGTGGCAGCGTCTCCACGCGGCAGCGCCGCCCTTCGTGGTGATCACCGTCGGCGGCACCAACGGCAAGGGTTCTTGCGTGGCGATGCTGGAGGCGATACTCGTCGCCGCCGGTTACCGGGTCGGTGCTTATACCTCGCCCCATCTGCTGTGTTACAACGAACGGGTGCGCGTGGCGGGCGAGACGATCGGCGATGAAGCATTGTGTGAGAGTTTCGCGCGAGTCGATGCGGCGCGCGGCGAGACCAGTCTCACCTATTTCGAATTCGGCACCTTGGCCGCCCTCGATATTTTTTACCGTGCGCGACTTGATGTGGTGATATTGGAAGTGGGCTTGGGCGGCCGCTTGGACGCGGTGAATATCCTGGACCCCGACGTGGCGCTGGTGACTACGGTGGACATCGATCACAGCGCCTGGCTGGGCGATAACCGCGAGGCCATCGGCCGGGAAAAGGCCGGAATTTTCCGCGGCGGCCGGCCGGCGGTGTACGGCGATGCCGATCCGCCGCGCAGCCTGGTCGAACACGCCCGCGTCATCGGAACCGAGCTGTATCTGGCCGGCCGCGACTATCAGGCCGAGCCCGATACCGCGGGCTGGCGCTGGGAAGGCGGGGCGCGCCGCCGTTACGCTTTGCCGTATCCGCGCTTGCGCGGCGTCTATCAACGCCACAATGCCGCGGCGGTGGTGATGGCGCTGGAAACGCTGGCGGCGCGTCTGCCGGTAGGGCAGCAAGCGCTGCGGCTGGGTTTGATGACGGCGGATGTGCCGGGGCGGTTTCAGGTGCTCGACGGCCAGGGCCTGCGCATCTGCGACGTGGCTCACAATCCGCAAGCGGCGCGCAGCCTGGCCGGGCAGTTGTCGACCTTGCCCCGCGCCGGGCGTACCCATGCGGTGGTGGCCATGCTGGCGGATAAAGATCAGGCATCGGTGATCGAAGCCATGGCCGGCGCGGTGGATCATTGGCACGTGGCGGGACTGGCTGTCGAGCGCGGCACGACCGCTGCGGCGTTGGCCGCCGTGGCGCGCACGGTCGTCGGTGTGGCGGCGGTGAGCGAATACGCGGATGTCGCCGCCGCTTTGGTCGGCGTGCAGGCGGCGCGCGGCGAGCGCATCGTGGTGTTCGGTTCGTTTTATACAGTGGCGCAGGCATTGTCGCCCGAAAGGCGCGCCTGGTGGGACGCCACTCACGCAGCGCCGAAACAGCAGGTGGGATGAAAATGGAACGCGGCTTACTCAAACAGCGGATAGTCGGCGGGGTAGTGCTGGTGGCGTTGGCGGTAATCGTCATTCCTTTCGTTTTGGACTTCGGCCATGAGCGCGAATGGTGGGGCCATCGCGACAATCTTTCCGCGCCGCCGGAGCCGGGTTTCGTGACGCAGGTACTGCCGCTCGAGAATTGGGCGCGGCAGGCTGACGCGGAATTGGCCGCGGGAATGGCAACTCTCGATAAGCCGCTCGCGCCGCCCGCACCGGCACCCGCGGCGATAGCGCCGTTCAGCCCCGCCGTTGCCCTGAAACCGCCGATGGTAAGCCCGTCGCCGCCCGTGATTCCCGCGCCGCCAGTGCCGGCCGTCCCCGCCGCCGGGAGCGCGGCCTGGGTGGTCCAGCTCGGCAGTTTCTCCAGTAAAAAGAATGCGGACGATCTGGCGCAGTTTCTGGTCAAACGGGCTTTTCGCGCCTTTGTTGAACGTAATCCGCCGGGCGGTGACGCGGTTTATCGAGTACGCATCGGTCCGGAAAAAGAACGGGCGCGGGCTGATGCACTGCGCGAGCGGGTGGAGCGCGAAACCCAATTGCGCGCCATCGTGCTGCAATATCCGTGAGCGCGATACTTGAGGCACCCCTGATTTATTCAGAGGTTCCTGTGGCACACGGATGTGCGCCAGCATCCGCAGCTCTTAGCCGACCAGCCAGCGATGATCCCCAATTATCGACGGCCTTCAGGCTCATTTCACGGTGGAATCATGCTTACCGTTGAGCTTCATAGGCCATAGGCGGAGACTCGGACTTGTTGCGGAGCGGCATAACGCTTATCCTATGCGCCTCTTCGGGAGAGGTACCGAAGCGGTCACACCGGCACCGACTCGAAATCGGTTGGGGCTTTACCGCCCACGAGGGTTCGAATCCCTCCCTCTCCGCCAAATCCAGTAAGTGAGAACACCCTCGCCAATCGTCAATGTAATCGCTTACGGCTGTGGTGCACCTTAGGTACGCGTGATGTGTACCCGAAGTGGACCATGGCCACTATTACCAGGAATTCCGCCGGCACTTGGCAGGCCGTCATCCGCAAGAGGGGATGGCCGAGCACGATAAAGACGTTCTGTACGCAACGTAATACCGGCATAGGGTGCGGCGAAGATGAGCTCCACCCTCCCCGGCATTGTGTAGTTTCTTCTCCTAACCGGACATCAGCTCAAACTCAATCCGCATCTTTAATAGCCGGCTCAATTTGGAATAAAAGGGGTAGATCGCGGGGCGTACACATCCTGCAAGAAGCGCAGCCTTGCTCAGGTTGTCGCCATTCAGGATTTCTATTCTGTAAAGCTTCTTTGCCACTTTCTCAGTCGCAGCCTGAATAAGCTGTTCCGTGATGCCATTACCGACGCTACCAGGATGGCGAGTATCCCCACCAGGGCCAGGACGGCTCATCTGCCCAAATCGAAATGACGTATCAACACGCAAAGCTGCCGCAGCACACCAATCAGCATCAAGGCACCGCCGCCGACCAGGAGACTGGGCTGCTGTACCTGGTAACCGTGGAGCAGTACCAGACAGGCGCTTGATAGTGGACATGGGATCACCTCTCTATTCGTTGATTGGTTGTTAAGCGGGCGAGGCCGTTAGCGTGCGGCGAGTGGGCGCCGCGTCGTTACGTGGCCGTCAAACAGCGGATACAGGTGCGGACAACGGAGCAGACTGGCGGGTGTCACGGTCTGGCGCTGCCAGGGGATGTTGCCGAAATACCAGAGACGCCAAAACCTAAGATCGGCGTTGGGATGGCGGGCGAACAGCGTCGAGAAGTCCTCGATCTCGCCGACCTCGACGCCGGTGGCGTCGGCCAAGACCTCGCGCACGAAACGCGAACAGAATTGGCGATGGGAGTGTAGATCGAAGCCCGTGTCGTAGAGGACGCCCGAACGCCGGCGGGCCGCGTGCCGCACCGCGCCGCGTTGTTGCGCCGTCAGCGGCGCCCGCGGCCGGCTTATCGCTACTCGTCCCGCTTCGGAGCGTGCGACAAAACGCCGCAGGCTGGTCGTACCCGACCAGGGTAGCCGGCTCTCGGCGATCACCGGCTCCGGGCCGGAATGAGCGATGACGATGCCGACGTGATTGGTCCAGCTTTGCGTAGTGCTGGCGATCTTTTCAAAGAGCGAAACCCGGATGCGGATGAAGACGACGTCACCCACCTCCAGGTGCGAAGCCAGCTGATCGACGGTGATGGTTAACTTGAACATGTTTATCTCCCGTGTTTGGATGCCGGGCCAGTGTCCGCCACGGGATCGGATAAATAAACCGGATTGCAAGCCGTGCCGGCCGAATGTCCTCGTGGTATAAAAAGGCGATACCTGGTTGCGGAACAAGAAGAGGAAGCCCCATGGCGCAGATTCCCGCCTTGATCGACACCTTGAAACTAGCCCTCAAAAACCACCGCCTCACTTACGCTGAGGTCGCGCGCCGCTTGAAAATGAGCGAGGCCAACGTCAAGCGCATGTTCGCTTCGAAGCGTTTCACCCTGGATCGTTTGGATGAGGTGTGCAAACTGATGCAGATGGAGCTGAGCGATCTCTTCCAGCTCTACGAGGAGTCGCGTCAGCGCATCACCCAGCTCAGCGAAGAGCAAGAAGCTGAACTGATGCGCGACCCTAAACTGCTGCTGGTGGCGGTGAGTGTGCGCAATCGACTTGGCTTCAACGACATCATCACCCACTATCAGATCAGCAAAACCGACTGCATCCGCTTTCTCGCCAAGCTCGATCGCCTCAAGATCATCGATCTGTTAGCCAATAACCGCTACAAACTGCGCATCGATGAAGACTTCCGCTGGCTGCCTGGCGGACCAATAGAGCGGTTTTTTGAAAAACAGATCCAGGGCCAGTTTCTGAAGTCGCGTTTCAACGGCGATTTGCAGCAACGCCTGTTCCTGTTCGGTCTGCTCAGCGATGCCTCGGCGCAGGTGCTGATCAACAAGATGCAGACGCTCGCCAAGGAATTCACCGAGCTGCATCGCCAGGATGCCCGTCTGCCGTTGGACAAACGTCACACCATCGGTTTCATGCTGGCATTGCGGCCCTGGGAACTCGAGGTGTTTCAGCCGTTGCGCCGGCCAGTCGGCAAAAAAGTCTAGTATCGATAGACTCATGAGCAACTATGGCGCTCATTATTTTTAAATAGTTTATCTTGCCGCGTCCCGCGCCGATCATCTGCTTACGGGCGGTGCACGATCATGTACTGATCATGGTCAGCCGATAAAAACCAGGCTAAGAAGAAGGAGGCGGCGATGCTGAAGGCGATACTACGTGGGCTGCTGCGGGCCCTCTACCGGGTCGAGATAAAAGGCGAGGAGTATCTCGCCGAGTTCAGCGAACGCACCCTGGTGGTGGCCAATCACACCTCGTTTCTCGACGCCTTGCTGTTCTATGTCTTTCTGCCGGTGCCGGCGACCTTCGCCATCAACACCTACGTCGCCCGCAGCCGCATCGGTCGGCTGGCGGCCCTGTTCTGCAGCCTGTTCCCCCTCGATCCCGCCAACCCGCTTTCGATCCGTGCGCTGATCCGCCGCGTCGAACAGGGTGGCTGCGTGGTGATTTTTCCCGAGGGCCGCATCACCGTCACCGGTTCGCTGATGAAGGTCTACGCCGGTCCGGGCTTGGTGGCCGAACGCGCCCGCGCCACGGTGCTGCCGATACGCATCGACGGTGCGCAATACACGCCGTTCTCCTACTTGCGTGGCCGCGTGCGCTTGAGCTGGTTTCCCAGGATCACGCTCAACGTCCAGCCGCCGCGTTGTTTGCAGGTGGCGCAGCACTACCGCGGCCGCGCCCGCCGCGAGCAGGCGGGACGTTTGCTCACCGAGCTGATGGCGGAGCTGATGTTCGAGACCGCCAACAAAGAGCAGACACTGGTCGAGCGCCTGTTGGAGGCGCGCCGTATCCACGGCGGCGCCCACCTCATCGCCGAAGACATCAACCGCGCACCGCTCAGTTACAACGCCCTCATCAGCCACGCCGTGGTATTGGGCCATCAGCTCGCGCAGCGTAGTGAATCTGGCGAAACCCTCGGCGTGCTGCTGCCGAGTACCCTCGCCACCGTCGCGACCTTCTGGGGTTTGCAACTGTATGGCCGCGTGCCGGCGATGCTCAACTACACCGTCGGAGAACAAGGCATGAGCTCGGCTTGCGAGACCGCGGTTGTTCGCCGGCTGATCACCTCCCACCGCTTCATTCAGCAGGCCAAACTCGAACAGGCGGTCGCCGTCCTTAGCGACACGCTGGAGGTGATATACCTCGAAGACGTTGCGGCGGCGATCGGCTGGCGGGATAAGCTGCCGGGTCTGCTGCGGAGCCGGTTCGACGGCGCACTGTTGCGTCTCGCGCCGCGCGATCCGTATCAGCGCGCCGTCGTGTTGTTCACGTCAGGTTCCGAAGGTACACCCAAAGGCGTGGTCTTGTCGCACCGCAACCTGCTCGCCAATATCCAGCAGCTGGTGTCGCGCATCGACTTCAACGCCCAGGATGTTGCGCTCAACGCGCTGCCGCTGTTCCATTCCTTCGGGATGACCGCGGGCATGCTGCTGCCGCTCACCTCCGGTGTACGGGTGTTCTTCTATCCTTCGCCGCTGCATTACCGCGTCATCCCCGAGGTCGCCTACGACATCAACGCCACCATCCTGTTCGGCACCAATACCTTCCTCGGTAAATACGCCCAGTTCGCCGATCCCTACGATTTTTATAGTCTGCGTTACGTGTTCGCCGGCGCCGAGAAACTGCAGGAAGAAGTGCGCCGCACCTGGCAGGACAAATTCGGCGTGCGCATCTTCGAAGGTTACGGCGCGACCGAGACCAGTCCGGTGATCGCCGGCAATACGCCACTCGCCAATCGGGCCGGCACCGTCGGCCGTTTCATGCCCGGCATGGAATACCGATTGATAAAAGTCCCGGGACTGGACGAGGGCCAGCGCCTGCAGGTGCGCGGTCCCAATGTAATGCTGGGTTATCTTCTCAATAAACAGCCCGGCGTGCTGGTGCCGCCCGCGAGTGAATTGGGTGCGGGCTGGTATGACACCGGCGACATCGTCACCGTCGATGGCGACGGCTTCATCCGCATCCGCGGCCGCGCCAAACGTTTCGCCAAGGTGGCGGGCGAAATGGTCTCGCTGACCTCGGTGGAAGTGCTGGCGAGCAAGCTCTGGCCGGCCGCCTTGCACGCCGCACTCGCCATTCCCGATGCACGCAAAGGTGAGCAGGTGCTGCTGCTCACCAGCCACGCCGGTGCCACCCGCGCCGGCCTGTTGGCCCAGGCGCAGGCCGACGGGGTCGCCGAGATCTGTGTGCCGCGGCAGGTGATCCACGTTGCCGTCATCCCGGTGCTCGGCACCGGCAAGATCGACTACGTCGCCGCCGGCAAGCTCGTTGCCCACCTGGCCGAGGCCGTGACATGAACGGCAAGCTCTATCGGGTCTTGACCACCCAGTTCCTCACCGCCTTCGCCGACAACGCTGTGCTGTTCACCGCCATTACCATGGTGATGAAGGAAGGTGGCCTCGGCGGCTGGTATGTGCCGGCACTGCAGGCGTCTTTCTTGGTCGCCTATGTGTTGCTCGCACCCTGGGTAGGCCGCTACGCCGATGCCCGTCCCAAACCGCGTGTCTTATTCGGCGCCAATGCGATCAAGGCGGTCGGTGCCGGCATGCTCCTCCTGCATGTCGAACCGCTGCTCGCCTACGCGATCATCGGCCTCGGCGCCGCGGCTTACAGTCCGGCGAAATACGGCATTCTGCCGGAATTGGTAGACGAACCGTCTCTGGTGAAGGCCAACGGCTGGATCGAGGGCTCGACTATTCTCGCCATCCTGAGCGGTACCTTGGTCGGCGCGATGCTGGCCGAGTACTCCATCCCCCTCGCACTGATCACCGTGATCGGCCTGTATATCGCATCGGCGCTGATCGCGCTCACCATCCGCCACACACTCGTCGTGGGGCCCGCCGCCGGCAGGGCGTTGAGTAATTTCATCGCGCAGATGCGCGGCTTACTGGCCACGCCGCGTGCGCGCTTCTCCACCTTGGGAGTGAGCTTATTTTGGTCGGCGGCGACGGTGTTGCGGGTGTTATTGGTCGCGTGGGCTCCGGCGGTGTTATTGATCCACTCCACCACCGACATCGCCATGCTCACCCTGTTCGTCGCGATCGGCATCGCCCTGGGCTCGGTGCTGGTGCCACGCCTGATCCCGATGGCCTACCTTCGGCGCGCCCGCCTCGCGGCCTATGCCATGGGCATGGTGATCATGCTGCTGGCCACGCTGGACAACCTCTGGGCCGCGCGCGTCGCCCTGTTCCTCGCCGGTGTCTGCGGCGGCCTGTTCGTGGTGCCGATCAACGCCGCCTTGCAGGAGATCGGCCACAAGACCATAGGCAGCGGTGGGGCGGTCGCCATCCAGAACTTCTTCGAGAACTTTGCGATGTTGCTCGCCTCCGGGGTATACGCCTTGATTGCCGGTGCCGGTGTCAATCCCGTCATCACCATGGCATGGCTGGGCGTACTGGTGATACTTGCAACGGTGCTGGTATCGTGGCACCTGCCGCGCGACAGCGGCTCGTTGGAGGAGTGACGCTCAGATAATTCAGGCGTCACAGTCCACGTTCATTCATACGGCTTCCTCGACGAAGAACGAGGGTAAAGCCCCCGATCCCGAGATGCGGCAGACCCAGTAAAAGCCAGAGGGGTACGGCGGTCTGAGGGCTGAAGTCCATTGAGTAAAAGCGCCTATTCTGGTACTTTGTACCCCCATCGTGTGCGCTCATCTGTCGATTCTGGAAGTCCATGACTAAATTCATTTTTGTTACCGGTGGGGTGGTCTCGTCCTTGGGGAAGGGCATCGCCTCCGCCTCGTTGGCGGCTATCCTGGAAGCCCGGGGTTTGAAAGTCACCCTGCTCAAGCTCGATCCCTACATCAACGTCGATCCCGGCACCATGAGCCCGTTTCAGCACGGCGAGGTGTATGTGACCGAGGACGGCGCCGAGACCGACCTCGACCTCGGCCACTACGAGCGTTTCGTGCGTACCACCATGACCAAGGCCAACAACTTCACCACCGGCCGGATCTACGAGAACGTGATCCGCAAGGAGCGGCGCGGTGATTATCTGGGCGGCACGGTGCAGGTGATTCCGCACATCACCGACGAGATCAAGCGTTGTATCAAGGCGGGTGCCGATGGCGCCGACATCGCTTTGGTGGAGATCGGCGGCACGGTAGGCGACATTGAATCACTGCCGTTCCTGGAAGCTATCCGCCAGATGGGGGTGGAGCAGGGCCGCGAACGCACTTTGTACATCCACCTCACCCTGGTGCCCTTCATCGGCGCGGCCGGCGAGTTGAAGACCAAACCCACCCAGCACTCGGTGGCGCAGTTGCGGTCGATCGGTATCCAACCCGACGTGCTGATGTGCCGCGCCGACCGGCCGTTACCGCCGGACGAGCGGCGCAAAATCGCGCTATTTACCAATGTCCCCGAGGAAGCGGTGATCTCCGCCGTCGACGTCGATAACATCTACAAGATTCCCATGTCGTTGCACGCTCAAGGCCTGGACCGCATCGTCACCGAGCGGCTGCGGCTGGAACTGCCGCCGGCGGACCTTGCGGAGTGGCAGCGGGTTATTGAATCCATGGAACATCCCGAAGGCGAGGTGAGTATCGCCATGGTCGGCAAGTACGTGAACCTTACCGAATCGTACAAATCGCTCTCGGAAGCCCTGACCCACGCCGGGATACAGACCCGTACCCGCGTGCGTATCACCTACATCGATTCGGAAGATATCGCCCGGCTCGGCACCGATGCGCTGGTGGGGATGGACGCCATCCTGGTGCCCGGCGGTTTCGGCGAGCGCGGTATCGAAGGCAAAATCCAGGCGGTGGAATATGCCCGCCGCAACAAGATTCCCTATCTCGGCATCTGCCTCGGCATGCAGGTGGCGGTGATCGAATTCGCCCGTCACGTGGCGGGCTTGAACGACGCTCATAGCACCGAATTCAATCCCAATACGCCGCATCCGGTGATCGGTCTCATTACCGAGTGGAAGACCGCCGAGGGCGGCGTCGAGCGGCGCAGCAAGGAATCCGATCTTGGCGGCACCATGCGGCTCGGCGCCCAGCCCTGTCATTTGATAGCCGGTACCAAAGCCCGCGCGGCGTATGGCAAGGACAGCGTCATGGAACGCCACCGTCATCGTTACGAGTTCAACAATAATTATCTCGATGTCTTGAAGCAGGCGGGCCTCATCATCGCCGGGTGTTCGGCCGACGGCAAGCTGGTGGAGATGATCGAGCTCGGCGATCATCCGTGGTTCGTCGCCTGCCAGTTCCACCCCGAGTTCAAATCCACGCCCCGCGACGGGCATCCCTTGTTCACCAGCTTTGTCCGCGCCGCGCGCGCTCAGCGCGCCGCCGCCGGGAGATAATCACCATGAAGCTCTGTGACTTCACCGTGGGTCTCGACCGCCCACTGTTCCTGATCGCCGGTCCCTGCGTCATCGAGAGCGAGGCCCTGGCATTCGAAACGGCGGGCATGCTCAAGGAGATCACCGGTAAATTGGGCATCCCGTTTATTTATAAATCGTCCTTCGACAAAGCCAACCGCACCTCGATGACGAGCTTCCGCGGCCCCGGCCTGGAAGGCGGTTTGAAGATATTGGAGAAGGTCAAACAGCAACTGAAGGTGCCGGTGCTCACCGACGTGCACGAGGATACACCGCTCGAAGAAGTCGCGTCGGTAGTGGACGTGTTGCAGACGCCGGCGTTTTTGTGCCGCCAGACCAATTTCATTCAAAATGTCGCGCGCCAGGGTAAGCCGGTCAATATCAAAAAGGGCCAGTTTCTCGCGCCGTGGGATATGAAGCACGTTGCGGAAAAGGCCAAAGCGGTCGGTAATCAGCAGATCATGGTCTGCGAGCGCGGCGTATCCTTCGGCTACAATAATCTGGTGTCGGACATGCGTTCCTTAGCGGTGATGCGTGACACCGGTTGTCCGGTGGTATTCGACGCCACTCATTCGGTGCAATTGCCCGGCGGTGCCGGCGGCAAGTCGGGTGGTCAGCGCGAATTCGTGCCGGTGCTGGCGCGTTCCGCGGTAGCGGCCGGTGTGGCCGGTGTGTTCATGGAGACCCATCCCGATCCGGATAAAGCGCTCAGCGACGGTCCCAACGCCTGGCCGCTGGGACGCATGGAAGAATTGTTGTCGGTGTTGAAAGAGCTCGATCAGATCGTCAAGGCGCGCGGTTTCGCGGAAGCGGGTTTGAATTGACGACTGAAGGCAAGTGACTTACGCGTGGCGCATGACGGATAAATGCTCAGGTATTTGTATTTATAGACGCCCTATTTTTATTCGCCGGTCCGAATTTTCAGGCTGCTTTGCACCGAATAGAAGCTGATGAGATGCGTTTTCCGCTGATTCGAATGTGGTGTCGCCGAACTAGGGTAGCGTGACGATGTATATCCTAACCGGGCGTGCGAGTGCCAGGTTTGCGGTGCTGAGGCGCAAGGCTTCCGGTTTTTTTTGTCTGCCGGAGAGCGGCTTAATCCTGGAGAGAAAACTAGAATTTTGTATTAGGTGTGTAGTCGTTCCCACCAATCGAGGGGATGGCTTACCAAGTTGAGTGAGCTAGGGGATGCGCCATTAAGAGGGGTACTCCTTTTGCTTGGAATTATGATGACGAGCGGTAGATGGAGTTAAGAAATGTCTCAGATTGTTGATATACGTGGCCGGGAAATCATCGACTCCCGCGGTAATCCCACCGTCGAGGCCGACGTGACGCTCGAATCCGGCGCCCGCGGCCGCGCGGCCGTGCCCTCCGGCGCGTCCACCGGTTCGCGCGAGGCGGTGGAACTGCGCGACGGCGACAAATCCCGTTACGGCGGTAAGGGGGTGCGCAAGGCGGTGAGCCATGTCAACGGCGATATCCGCACCAGTCTGCTCAAGCAGGATGCGCAGGACCAGGCCCTCATCGATCACCTCATGCTCGAGCTGGATGGCACCACCACCAAGGCCCGTTTGGGCGCCAACGCCATACTCGCGGTGTCACTGGCCACCGCTCGCGCTGCGGCGCAGGAAACCGGGCAGCCCTTGTACCGTTATCTCGGCGGCGAAGGGCCGTTCGAGATGCCGGTGCCGATGATGAACGTCATCAACGGCGGTGCCCACGCCGACAATAATGTCGATATGCAAGAGTTCATGATCATGCCGGTCGGCGCCTCATCCTTGAGTGAGGCGGTGCGTTACGGCGCCGAAGTGTTTCACGCCCTGAAATCGGTATTGCATGGCCAAGGTATGAACACCGCGGTGGGCGATGAGGGTGGTTTCGCCCCCGATCTGCCGTCCAACGAGGCGGCGCTGGAGGCGATACTCACCGCCATCGGCAAAGCCGGTTTCAAGGCGGGCAGCGACATCGTCATCGCCCTCGACCCGGCCAGTTCCGAATTCTATAAAGACGGCCATTACCATCTGGCCGCCGAGGGCAGGAAGCTGACCTCCGAACAAATGGTGGACTACTGGGCGCGCTGGACGGACAACTACCCCATCGTCTCCATCGAAGACGGCATGGCTGAGGACGATTGGGCGGGCTGGAAGTTGCTCACCGAACGCTTGGGCAAACGTGTGCAATTGGTGGGCGACGATTTATTCGTCACCAACACCGCGATACTCAAGGAAGGCATCGATAAAAAAATCGCCAATTCCATTTTGATCAAGGTCAACCAGATCGGCACGCTCAGCGAATCGCTGGCCGCCATCGACATGGCGAAAAAGGCCAACTATACCGCCATCGTCTCGCACCGTTCCGGTGAGACCGAAGACGCTTTCATCGCCGATCTGGCGGTGGCTACCAACGCGGGACAGATCAAGACCGGATCCATGTCGCGCTCCGATCGCATCGCCAAATACAATCAGCTGATCCGCATCGAGGAAGAGCTGGGTGCGGAGGCCAGCTTTCCAGGTCGCAAAACTTTTCACAATCTGGCCTGAACCGCTGCTTGCTGCGGACTCCCCGCCGCGTTAAAGTGACGCGAACCCGGGGAGGCCGCCAATCGCAATGAAGTGGATCGTCTTAACGCTCAGCGTGCTGCTGGTGCTGCTGCAAGTTAAATTATGGGTGGGCGGCGGCAGCTTCGCCGAGGTGTATCAACTGCACCGCGCCATCGCAGCCCAGGAAAAGGAAAACGCCGCGCTCAAGGAGCGCAACCTGGCGCTGGATGCGGAAGTCACCGACCTCAAGCACGGCATGGACGCGGTGGAAGAACGTGCCCGCCTCGAATTGGGTATGGTCAAACACAATGAAAGTTTTTTCCGGGTCATCGACCGGTGAATCGATTTTCGCTCCGGCCCGCCTGCTGAACATCACGCCAGACTGAACCGTGTCTCCGCACCGACATTCCACTGTAACGCGTTTCTGGGTAGTGATCCCCGCCGCGGGGATCGGTAGCCGCATGGGCGCCGCCTTGCCCAAACAATATCTCCCTTTGTCCGGCACAACGGTGTTGGAGCATACGGTGCAGCGTGTCGCCCGTCATCCGCTCATCCAGGGGGTGCTGGTGGTGGTCGCGCCCGGCGATCAATACATTCACCATTTGCGGTTGCCGGAATCGAAAACCGAGCTGATCATGGCCGGGGGCGATGAACGCTGTCATTCGGTGTTCAATGGATTGAACGTTCTGGCGGAACAGGCCGCCGCCGACGATTGGGTGTTGGTGCACGATGCGGCGCGGCCCTGCCTGCGCGCAGCGGACATCACTCGGCTCATCGATGAGTTGCGCGATCATCCGGTCGGCGGGCTGCTGGGTTTGCCGGTGACGGATACCATGAAGCGCACCGACCGCGACGCTAATGTGCTGGAGACCGTGCAGCGCGATGGCCTGTGGCGCGCGCTCACCCCGCAGATGTTTCGTCTCGGATTGCTGCGCAGCGCATTGGAACAGGCGTTGAGTAAAGGCTTGCTGGTTACGGACGAAGCGCAGGCGGTGGAGGCGGCGGGTTATGCGCCGCGTATGGTGGAAGGCCACGCCGACAATATTAAAATCACCCGCCCGCAGGACTTGGCTTTGGCGGAATTGTATTTGCAACAACAGGAGTCCGCCTGATGCGTATCGGTCACGGTTACGATGCCCACCGTTTCGGCCCCGGCCGCCCCCTGGTGCTGGGCGGCGTTACCATTCCATACGAGCGGGGCCTGCTCGCCCACTCCGACGGTGATGTATTGATCCACGCTTTGTGCGACGCCTTGCTGGGCGCCGCGACCCTCGGCGATATCGGCCGCCACTTTCCCGATAGCAGCAAGGATTATGAAAACATCGACAGCCGCATTCTATTGCGCAAGGTCGCCATCTTAGTGCGCGAGCAAGCGTTGCGGGTCGGCAATGTCGATATCACCGTCGTCGCGCAACACCCGAAATTAATGCCTTATGTGCCGGCGATGCGCCAATGTCTTGCCGCCGATCTGGCGCTGAATCAAGGCCAAGTGAACATCAAAGCCACCACCACCGAAGGCATGGGTTTCACCGGCCGCGGTGAAGGCATCGCCGCCCATGCGGTGGGCTTGCTTCTGCCGGCCGCCTAATAAACTTTGAATTGGTTTCCACCATGAATGCCGTACCTGAATTGCCTTATGCCTACGGCGTGCCGTCGCTCAGCGGTGTGTTGCGCGCGCGGCCGGAAGATTTCGTGGTCGACGAGCTGTTGGGTTTCGCGCCCTCCGGCGCCGGCGATCATGTCTTGTTGCAGGTGCGCAAGCGAGGCATGAATACGCCCGATGTGGCGCGTCTCATCGCGCGTCATGCCAAGGTGCCCTTGCGCGACATCGGTTATGCCGGACTAAAAGATCGTCATGCCGTCACCAGCCAATGGTTTTCAGTGCCCTTGCCGGGCAAGTCGGATCCCGATTGGGCGTTATTGAACAGCGAGCGGCTCACGGTGTTGGCGGCGCAGCGGCATCACCGCAAGCTGCGGCGCGGTGCCTTGAACGGCAACCGTTTCAGTCTCATGGTGCGCGAGCTGCACGGCGAGACCGCTGAGCTGCCGGTACGGATTCAACGTATCCTCGATGGAGGCGTGCCCAATTATTTCGGCGAACAACGTTTCGGCCATGACAACGTCAATCGCGCGCGGCAAATGCTGGCGGGAACCCTACAGATACGTGATCGCTTCGAACGCGGCATTTACCTTTCAGCCTTGCGTTCGCACTTGTTCAACACGGTGCTGGCCCAACGGGTGTTGGATGGGACATGGTGCCGCGCCGTGGCCGGTGATGTGATGATGCTGGAAGGTACGCGCAGTTTTTTCGTGGCCGAGACGGTGGATGAGGCGGTGCTGCGCCGCATCGCCGAACATGACATCCATCCCAGCGGTCCATTGTGGGGGCGCGGTGAATCAGCGAGCCGCGCGGAAGCACACCGTATCGAAGAAACGGCGTTGAGCCCATGGTCCGCAGATTGTGCGGTCTTGGCGCGTGAAGGTTTGGAGATGGAGCGGCGCAGCTTACGCTTGGTGCCGCGGCATGTCGA
This sequence comes from Gammaproteobacteria bacterium, assembly GCA_023266095.1. Lineage (GTDB taxonomy): Bacteria > Pseudomonadota > Gammaproteobacteria > DRLM01 > DRLM01 > CAKKSB01. The sequence continues at coordinate 32,848 of JAHFRV010000034.1, forward strand.
ATGGGAGCAGGACGATAACATATTGCACTTCCGTTTCGATTTACCCGCCGGTTGTTATGCGACCGTGGTGATGCGCGAGCTGGTGAACAGCGATGCGGCTGACCGCGCCGCGCCGCTCTGACGGAAATATTTCATTCCTGTAGGCCGCGACTTGTCGCGGAGTCGCGAAGGTGGGAATGTAGCCCAGCTGGAATTCATGAGTGAGTGACGTTCTCGACCGCCGCGCCGAATCGCCGCTTGTCAACGTCGCGGCGCGGGGAGGGCTGGGCTAGAATAGCCGCTATGAATCCCAGCTTCGTCCATCTTCGCGTTCACACGGAATATTCCCTGGTCAACGGCATCGTGCGCGTCAAGCCGCTGGTGGCAGCCTGCGCGGCGGCGGGCCTGCCGGCGGTGGCGGTGACCGACCAGGGCAATCTGTTCGCCATGGTGAAGTTTTACAAGGCCGCGCTGGCGGCCGGGGTGAAGCCCATCGTCGGCGTCGATCTGTGGCAACACAATGATGCGGACCCCAATCAGCCCACTCGGCTGGTGCTGCTGTGTCAAAACCGCGAGGGTTATCTCAATCTCACCCGATTGATTTCGCGGAGTTACATCGAAGGCCAGGAACGCGGCGTGCCCATGATCCGCAAGTCCTGGTTGAGCGGCGCCAGCGCGGGCCTGATCGCCCTTGCCGGCAAGGCGGCCGATGTCGGGCAAGCCTTGCTGGCAGGCAGCCGCGCCGCCGCCGAGGCGGCTTTGGCGGATTGGATGACGCTGTTCCCCGAGCGTTTTTATTTGGAAGTACAGCGCACCGGCCGGCCGCAGGACGAGGAGTATCTCCACGAGGCGGTGGCCTTGGCCACCGCCGAGGGCGTACCCCTGGTCGCCACCAACGACGTGCATTTTTTAAAGCGCGAGGACTACGACGCCCACGAGGCGCGGGTATGCATACACGACGGCCGCACCCTCGACGACCCGCGTCGGCCGCGGCTGTATTCCGAGCAGCAGTATCTGCGCTCGCCGCAGGAGATGGCGGAGTTGTTCGCCGACCTGCCCGAAGCCTTGGAAAACAGTGTCGAGATCGCCCGGCGCTGCAATCTGCAACTCAAGCTCGGCGAGGCCGTGCTGCCGGAATTTCCGATACCGGCGGGTATGACCACCGATGAGTACTTCCGCCAGCAGGCGCGCGAGGGGCTGGAGCGCCGGCTGCTGGTGTTGTTCCCCCAATCTTACGAAGCCGCGGCCGAAGGTCGCGCTAACTCCCTCTCTCCCGCCGGGCGTGGAGAACGAGGCGAAGAGAGCGCAGCCGTCGGGGTGAGGGCACTCGGAAGAGCAAGGACAGCTGAGGGCCCACCCACGGCCCCCGACTTTGCCATCCAACGCAACCCCTATGACGAGCGTCTTGAGACCGAACTCGGTGTCATCACCCAGATGGGTTTTCCCGGCTACTTTCTGATCGTCGCCGATTTCATCCGCTGGGCGAAGAACAACGATGTGCCGGTGGGGCCGGGGCGCGGCTCGGGCGCGGGTTCGTTAGTAGCGTATGCGCTGGACATTACCGATTTAGACCCAATGCGTTACGATCTTTTATTCGAGCGCTTTTTGAATCCGGAACGCGTCTCCATGCCCGACTTCGACGTCGATTTCTGTATGGACGGCCGTGACCGGGTGATCGACTATGTGGTGCAGCGTTACGGCCGCGAGCGGGTGTCGCAAATCATCACTTACGGCTCGATGGCGGCCAAGGCGGTGGTGCGTG
>JAHFRV010000086.1 GCA_023266095.1 Gammaproteobacteria bacterium
TTTACAATCGAAACAGACACGCCTAGGACGATCACCATGGCAGGGACGTTACTCGGGAGGACGCTCATCCTCACCACCCCATTGGGTGACGATGTACTGTTGATACAGCGCATGACGGTGAACGAGGAACTCGGGCGTCTGTTCCGGATTGATCTCACCCTCGTCAGCGAACACGCCGACCTCAACCTCGAAGACCTCATCGCCCAGAACGTCACCATCCGCGTCGAACCGCAGCAAGGTGCGCAGCGCCTCTTCAATGGTTATATCTCCAGTTTCAGCCAGGTCGGCATGACCGGCCAGCTCCACGCCTATCAGGCCACCGTCCAACCCTGGCTGTGGTTTCTCACCCGCAACGCCGACTGCCGCATCTTCCAGAATCAGACCGTCCCCGACATCGTCAAACACGTGTTCCGCGACCGCGGCTTTACCGACTTCGAGGAGAGCCTCAGCGGCAGCTACCGGCCGTGGGAATACTGCGTGCAATACCGCGAGACCGACTTCTGCTTCGTCAGCCGCCTGCTGGAGCAAGAAGGCATCTACTATTACTTCAAACACCAATCGGGCAAGCACACGCTGGTGTTGTCCGACTCGGTGAGTGCCCATGCCCGCAGCGCGGGCTACGAACAAATCCCGTACTTCCCGCCGGAGCAACACCTGCTCCGCGAGCGCGACCACATCTACGACTGGCGCATTTCCCACGCACTGCAATCCGGCGCTTACGCCCTCAACGACTACGACTTCGAACGCCCCAAGGCCAGCCTCAAGACGCGCTCTGTGGTCCGGCGCCCGCACCCGCAGGCCGATTTCGAGATCTACGATGCCCCAGGTGAATACCTCCAGAGCGCCGACGGCGAGACCTACGCCCGCACCCGCATCGAAGAGTTGCAGGCGCAGTACCAGCGCCTGCAAGGTGAAGGTAACGCCCTGGGGCTCGCGGTCGGGAATCTGTTCGAGCTCAGCGATTACCCGCGCGAGGATCAGAACCGCGAGTATCTGCTCATCGCCGCCAACTATGCCCTCGAATCCAGCGCTTACGAAACACTCCCCACCGGCGAGACCGGCGAGTTGTTCAAATGCAGCTTCACCTGCATTCCCAGCGACCGGCAATACCGCCCGCCGCGCACCACACCCAAGCCCATCGTGCAGGGCCCGCAAACCGCCGTCGTCACCGGCAAGGCCGGCGAAGAGATCTGGACCGATCAGCACGGCCGCGTCAAAGTGCAATTCCACTGGGACCGCTACGGCAAAAATGACGAGAACAGTTCATGTTGGATGCGGGTCTCGCAAGTGCATGCCGGCAAGGGCTTCGGCGGTATCGATATTCCTCGCATAGGCGAAGAGGTGATCATTTCCTGCCTGGAAGGCGATCCCGATCGTCCCCTCATCACCGGCCGCGTTTACAACGGCGACAACAAACCGCCGAACGGGCTTCCGGCCGCCGCCATGGTGAGCGGACTCAAGTCCAACAGCACCCCGGGTGGCGGCGGCTATAACGAACTGACGATGGATGACACCAAGGGCAAGGAGAAAATCATTATTCATGCCCAGTACGACATGAACACCACCGTGGAGCACGATCAGACCTCGACCATCAACAACAACCGATCGACGACCGTCGTTGTCGACGATACATTGAACGTCAATGCGAACCGCACCGTGCATGTAAAGGGCAAATTGACGGAAACTGTCGACGCCGGGCAGGAAGTCACGGTCACTTCGGGATACAAAGAAACCATATCCGGTGGCGCCACCCGCGACATCACGGGCGATTCGACCACAACGGTATCCGCCGCGATCAAACAAAGCTCGGACGCCACCACCGATCTGCACGCGACCGGCGCCGGCACCTACACTTCCGACACATCGCTGAAACTGGCCGTTGCCGGCTCGACTATCGAGATCGGTCCTGCCGCCATCACCATCAGCTCATCAGGCTCCACGATCGAGATCGACGCCTCCGGCGTCTCGATCAACGGCGCCAAAATAGCGCTCAACGGCTGACGGCAAAACATTGATGGCACCCAACCCGGTAGAGCGACGGCTGGTTGAACTGTTGGGGCACTGGCACAACTTTGCCGAATCCGGAAAACGGTTACTGATATGGCGAGTACGCGACAACGCCACACGTCTGCTGCAATGCTTCTTTGAGGTACAAAAGCACGAAACCGACTACACCGCAGGGGATTTTTTCATCGTCTTCGACGCCCCTTTCGAACACTCGATTCAATACTCCAGAGTCTTGAAGGAGACGCTGGCGGGTCAATACGAAGCAAGTCGCGACGACCTCGCGCAGCAAGGCATCACGCCGGACTGGCGCTTTCTACCCGGCGATTTCACCGATACCGCGCGCGGCTTCATCGACAGCCTGGCGTCGTTCGCGGCCAGGCATCAGGAAATCACCGGCCACGTCGTTGCGGTACTCATGCCGCAAAGCACCACCAACGAAGAGGCCTACAGCGGGTGGCTGCAACGCTGCCTGACCGCCGATATCCCGGGCGTAGTGCGCATCGTCGCTATAGATTCCGCCGAGCATCCACGCTTATCCAAGCTCATCGAGTCCGATCATCCCCTCGTCTACGTCGACTCGCCTGCACTCGATGCGCTGACCACCGCCCAAGAGACTTTCGCTCAGGAAGGCGGGGTCGGGCCCGCCGCGGTGTTTCGCAACTACCTCATGGGCCTGGTCACCCTGGTCGAGAAGGGCAGCGCCGACCAAGTCATCGCCAAATCCGCCGACGCGTTCGCGTTCGCGCGCAAGCAACAATGGGCCGACCAGGAAGTGGTGGTGAAAATGCTGGTCAGCGGTGCCTTGCTCAAAGAGCGACGTTTCGATGAGGCCATCAAAAATTATCAGGGCGCGCGCCAGTCCGCCACCCAGGCGACGGCCGCCGACCATCCCGCAGGCAAACAATTGATATTGCAAACCTGGTTCGGCGAAGCCGGAACCCATTTCGCCGCGGGCGATGCCGCCAAGGCCGCGGAATGTTATGACGAGGCGGCGGTCATCGCGCAGGAAATCCCTAATCTCATCCTCGCCATCGAAGCCTTCCGCATGAGCGCCTACTGTCACGCCCACCTTGGCGATACCGAGCTTGCCAAGCATCGCGGCGCCCTCGCGTTGACGCTAGGTGAGCAGCTCACACTCGATACACGCGCCATGACCACGCTGCCGGTCGCCGCCGTCGATTTGTTGCGCATCATCGAGCCCGAGCGCGTAAAACTAATAGAAGACATTAAACGCCGCCAAATCGCGCAGCAGGGGCAAGCGCTCACCGATGCGGAACAAAGCGCCACTGCACTCGAAGCCACCCACGACGCCCAACAGTTACATGCCGTGGAAGCACGCCTCGCCGCCGACAACGGCGCCGCCGAACAGCATGCGGTTATGGAGCTTGAAACAGTGGCGGCAAACGGCAGCGAAGACTTCCGCGCCATCTTCACCCGTGCGCGACACCTGCTCGGCGCCGAATGGCCGCTGGGCATGGCCGTGGCATTACCGGGTGCCGCAACTGGAGTAGCCGGCACATGATGCCCGCCGCCAAACACGGCGACCCGCAGCTCGGCGTCGACATCCACCTCTGCACCGTGCCGCCGGGTGTGCCGACGCCCCTGCCGACGCCGCACATGTCCATCGTCTTCGACCCGTTCGACTACGTGCCCATCCTGGGCGCCACGGTCAGCGTCTGTGGCATGAAGCGCGCCACCGCCGGCACCAATGCCACGGTCATCCACATCCCGCCCGGTTTTCCGTTCGCGCCGAAGTTGCCCGACAAAGACGACGAACTGTTCATGGGCAGCTCCACCGTGGTAGCGGACGGCGATCCTTTTTCTTTTGTTGCCGTCCCGGTGCTGGGCTGCCAAGTGGCGGGAATGCCCAGTATTCCGAGGCTGAAGAAAAAGGGCGGCCCCAAGGCCATGCTCTTGCCCACCGATGTCAATGTGGCCATCCCCACCAACGTGGTCATCGGCGGTCCGCCGACCATCTCGCTGATGGGCATGGCCTTCAAGGGGCTGTTTTCCGCCTTGGGGAAGTTCGCGAAATCAGCCATATTCAAACGCATGCGGCAGGGGCTGTTCAAGAACCTCAACCCCGGTTTCCTCAAGTGCACCATCCTGCGTGCCGAGCCGGTGAATATCCTTACCGGCGCCGTATCCGTCGAACAGCAGGACTTCACGCTGCCCGGCCGCATTCCCATCCAGTGGGTGCGCTCCTACTCCTCGGGCAACCAACGCGATGGTTGGTGCGGGCATGGCTGGGAAACACCTGCCGATATACGTCTCGAAGTCGATGCTTCAAACGGCAGCGTTTTGATGATGCACCCGTCTATCGGGCCGCTGTGCTTCGAGCGGCTACCCGCCGCGCCGGGCGACGCCGCCGCCGAACTGGAATTAATGGACGGCGCCTTGCTCAGCGACCACGGCGGCGAGTTCCGCGTCCGCACCAAGCAAGACCGCATTTATTCTTTCTCCAAGGCGCTGACACGGGTCAATGAAGCCGGCGCGGCCGAGTACGCCATTACACGCATTGCCGATCTTTGCGGCAACTGGCTGGAGTTCGAACGGCGCGGCACCGGACTGATCGGCATCAATGACTCAGCCGGTCGTCGTATCGAATTGCTTAGCGAAAACGGCCGCATCACCGAAATCGCCCTGTCCCTGCCGGACACGGAGACGCGCCAGGTCTTCGTCCACTACCAGTACGACGTGGCCGGCGACTTGGTGTCGGTTATCGACGCCTTGGGTCAGCCCTATACCTTTGCTTATGACGCGCACCACCTGCGGCGTCACACCGACCGCAACGGCCTGTCTTTCCATTACAGCTACGAGCAATCAACCGACGGCGAATGGCGCGTCACCCATGCCTGGGGCGACGGCGGCCTCTACGACTATCGCTTTGAATACATCGACGCCATCAACGAGCGGCGCATCACCGATTCCCTCGGCCATGTCTCCCTGGTCAAGCTCGATGAACGCGGTTTGCCGATCAATGAAATCGATCCGCTGGGCGGCATGACCCTCTATGAATATGACGACGCCGGCCGCACCACGGCGGTGGTCGATCCCGACCGCCACCGCACTGAATACGAATACGACGAGCGCGGCAACCTGCTCGCGCTCACCCGCCCCGACGGCAAAACCCTCGCCACCGCGTTCAGCTCCTTCAATAAAGCGATCCGCATCACCGATCCCAACGGTGCCACCTGGCAACAGGCGTGGGACGCGCGTGGTTTGCTGACCCAACAGATCACCCCACTGGGGGCCGCATCGGGCTACGACTACGACGCCCTCGACCAGGCGATCCGCGTGCAAGCCGAAGGCCACGCGCCCATCGAACTCAGCCGCAACGCCCTCGGCCAGCTCACCCGGGAGACCTTGAGCGCCGGCGTGCAGCGCCGACACGACTACAGCCCCGACGGCTACCTCACCGCCCAGCGCGTGTCCGCCGCCGCGGGGCCGGTGTTTGAACAGCACTACCGCTACGACCGCGTCGGCAACCTGATCGAAAAACAGGACTCGGCATTCGGCAACGACCAATACACTTATGATCCCCTGGGCCGGCTCACCGCCCACCTCGACCCGCAAGGCCGGCTTACACACTACCTCAACGACCCCGCCGGCGACCGGCTGCGCACCCGCGTGCGCGAGCCGGACCACGACGCGGACTGGCATCGTGAGGGCGAATACGACGGCAGCTATTACCGCTACGACCGCGCCGGCAACCTGACTGAACGCCACGGGCCGGAGGGCGACATGCAGTTGGTGTGGGACGCCAACCAGCGGCTGATCGAGAGCACCACCAACGGCAAGACCACCACCTACCACTACGATCCCCTGGGTCGGCGCCTGCGCAAGCAGACCGGCGACACCACCACCCACTTCTGCTGGGACGGCGATGCGCTGCTGGGGGATGCCAGCGTCGTGGACATTAAAGACACGGGCCCGACGCTGCGCCGGGTGCGCGAATGGGTGTATTACCCCGAAACCTTCGAGCCGCTGGCGCTGGTGCAGAGCTACGGCACAGCACCGACCGAGGCTGCAATCCCGCCAGAGCTTTACCTGTATCACAACGACCCCAACGGCTGCCCGACACGGCTGCTGGATACGACCGGCAAAGTGGTGTGGGCGGCGCAGTACAGTGCCTGGGGCGGGGTGGAGCGGGTGCTGGTGAATCGGGTGGATAATCCGATTCGGCTGCAGGGGCAGTATGAGGACGGGGAGACGGGGCTGTATTACAATCGGCATCGGTATTATGAATCACACACTGGTCAGTATATCCATGGCGATCCTATAGGGTTGCGCGGAGGCCTCAATATTTACGGATTTGGCCCCAATAGCCTCAACTGGGCAGACCCCCTCGGCTTATCTTGTACTGCCATAACACATGTTGAAGATCAATATGAACACTTCTACAGAGCGATGAGCAAGTCAGATTTTGAGGATTTTTTAAAGACGGGACGATTACCCGCAACCAGCGAGACGTTCATTTCTCCAACGCGAAAATTTTCTGAGGGCTATCAAGGTGTACTCGTTAAGTTCCAAGTAGCAAGCGGAACAACTGATACGCTCCGCGGCATAGGTGTTCGGTCTCATGGTGCGAAATCGGCTGCACTCTTATCGGATCTCCCGCAAGTCAAGAGTGGTTGGGGCAAGAATAAAGCCTTATTCAAGCCAGAGGGAGATCAAATTAATATCGGACTCGGAAAAGGTAAGGCGCTTGACGTATTTAACGATTCAATAAAGGGTTTTGAAGTATTGGGGGTAAATTGAATGAATGTTAAGCAACATATACTGGGTTTTGGGCTTGATCCAAGCGCGGATGATCTCAATCAAATTCGGAAGGCATTGGCTGATGAAATACACTTGGAATCTCGTCAGCAAGGACTGGGAGATACCGAGCTGATTAAACTCTGTTGTATTCAGCTTTTCGGCGCGAAGCAGTTGAGTGATGTGCAGTTAATATGGCGTGCCAAAACAGCAAGTATGGATTCTGATGGTTCTGTGGATATTCAACTTCTTTGCGGTGCTGGCCTAGAAGAGACGAAACAATACTTACACACGCTAGGTGCTGACTCTGACTGGGCAAAAGCAGCATTGGGGCGAATCGAACAATGTGAAGAATCTGGGGACTTCGATGGCTTCGATGTTACTGAACAAATGAACTTCTATCGCGATTACTACGAGGACACTTAGCCGGGTAGGGTGGACACGATGTTTGTGCCCACGCGGTGATGGCCATACGATAATGTGTGATGCATGTATGCATGTTGTACACGATAGGGTGTCGGGTTGGTGATGATGATGCATTCGTTACGTGATGGGGTGGTT
>JAHFRV010000108.1 GCA_023266095.1 Gammaproteobacteria bacterium
TCGACGGCGACGGCCGCATCGCCTCCTACACCCTAAACGGCTTCACCCGCACCCTCGGTTACGACGCGGCAAGCCGGCTCACCCGCATCAGCGATGCCGCTTTGCAAAGCTTCGAATACGACAACCTCGACCGGCTGACCAATTACAGCTACAGCGCCGTCACCAGCACCCGTGAGAACTACACCTACGACGCCGTCGGCAACCGCAGCCAACTCACCAACGGCAGCCGCGTCGATAACTACGCGTACGCCACAACCAGCAACCGCCTCACCGCCATCACCGGCGCCCATCCCCAGAACTATACGTATGCCGCCAACGGCAACATGGCCGGCGACGGTAGCCGCAGCTATGGCTACGACGCCCGCAACCGGTTGGTCAGTGCGAATAACACCAGCTACACCCACAACGGCCTCGGCCAGCGCATCAAAAAATACAGCACCGCCGCCGCCAACTACGCGCCGGGTGACGCCAACGGCGACAACGCCTACACCACGGCCGACAGCGGCCTCATCCTCAACCAAATCCTGCAACTCGCCACCGCCGCGGGCAACCCCGACTGCAACCAAGACAACCAAATCAACGTCCAAGACCTGGTCTGCCTCCACACCCTCATCACCGGCGGCGCCACCCCCGCCCTCAGCGGCACCACCCTCTTTGCCTATGACGAACAAGGCCAACTGATCGGCGAATACAACGCCAGCGGCAGCGCCCTGCAAGAGACGGTCTACCTCGGCAACCAACCCGTGGTGGTGCTGAAGCAAAACAACGTCTACTCCATCCACGCCGACCACCTCAACACCCCGCGCGCCATCAGCGACAGCGGCAACACCGTCGTCTGGCGCTGGGACGCCGACCCGTTCGGCACCACCGCCGCGGATGACGACCCCGACATGAACGGCGTCAAATTCACCTACCACCTCCGCTTCCCGGGACAGTATTTTGACAAAGAGACCGGGCTGCATTACAACTACCATCGGACGTATGATCCGAGTAGTGGCAGATACCTTGAGAGTGATCCGATTGGGTTGGCGGCAGGGGTTAATACATACACCTATGTTGGTAATAATCCGATTAGTAAGATTGATCCGACGGGATTGATCGAGTATGAACCGCCGATCGATCCGAATAATCCAACGATTGACCCGAAGAATCCGCCACAACCGAAGCCGTCGAATGGAATACCGGAAAAGCCGCTGCCGCAACCTCCTGCTCCTAAGACGCCAGGTAAGCCATCATGTAACCAAGCGTTTAAATTCTGCATGAGCGCTTGCGTGTCGCGATGCCCCGGACCGCCTGTAGTCAAAGCGGGGGCATGTGGAACTTTGTGTGTGGCAGCTTACTTGATTTGCAAGTCTGGTGGCGGGGAGGACTGATGGCAGAACTGGTTTATCCATCATCAAAATTTGTGAAAAGCGCTATGGCGGTAATTCGGAGCGGGGACGAGCTTAACATAAAAGTATTTTCTCTTCGCGAGAAGAAACTGCTTTCTGCACTGTTGCCTGATTTAGTTGATACCGATACGGAACAAAATGGCAAGTCTGATTGGGGATACCTAATTAGCATGTTCTTAACATTGCGATTCATTACGGTGTTTTTTTATGCGAAGTCAGGCGGATACAGGGCAAGTTTTGTCACTGAAAATAGCCAGCTGCTGATCACCATGAGCCCGCGTAGGTTGATGTGATGGTCTCCTCCCCCTACTAAACCGGCGTCGAATGCGCCACGATGGAGCTGTTAACCACCATCGAAATGAGAGAGAGGAGACCGAGATGAAGATTACAACGATTGGGCTGGATTTGGCAAAGAGCGTATTTCATATCGTCGGTTTTGACGGGAGGCATAACGAGGTCGGCAAGCGGATGTTGCGGCGGGCTCAGATGCGAGAATACTTCACCCAACTCGACGGCTGCGTCGTGGCGATGGAGGCCTGCGCCGGCGCGCACTACTGGGTGCGCGAGCTGGAAAAGCTCGGTCACACGGTGAAGCTGATCCCGCCGCAGCCTGGTAGGGTGGGCACGATGTTTGTGCCCACGCGGAACAAATGAACGTAATGAACGGCAAATGTTGTTGCTATCGCCGATCCGCGTGGGCAACCCAAACAACGGGTTACCCACCCTACAAACTACCTTGGCAACCAACCCGTGGTGGTGCTGAAGCAAAACAACGTCTACACCATCCACACCGACCACCTCAACACCCCGCGCGCCATCAGCGACAGCGGCAACACCGTCGTCTGGCGCTGGGACGCCGACCCGTTCGGCACCACCGCCGCGGATGACGACCCCGACATGAACGGCGTCAA
>JAHFRV010000004.1:0-84869 GCA_023266095.1 Gammaproteobacteria bacterium
CGCGCAGAGGATTCCGCGCAACGCGCGGAACGCCACCGCCGGGCGGCTTTTTCTTTGGGTACTTTCTTTTGACCGCACAAGAGAAAGCACCTCGCCCGCGAGGGCGAGACCCCGCATTCAATCTATGCTTGCCATCAAGGATGGCTTGAATGAATATTGGACATTCAACTAGCCGAAGATAAACGTACATTTACCTCGTTATACGCTGTGATGCTCGAGAATGGGAAATTATCATGCAAACACGTCTTAGCCTTCGTTATAGCGGCCCCGCGGTCGAGGCTGGTCTCATGGATGTATACGATGCCGCTGCAAACATGATCGCTTTCTCCGAGTTTGTAGTAGCGGCGGCGAAGGCAACTTATGGAGAAGAAGCGCGCGCACGAGCAGAGGTGGCAGGCTTCGGGCGCGGTTCGTTCGTTACAGATTTAGTCATCAATGTGGGTGGCCCCATTGCCAACTTGCTAACCGCTGGGACAATGAAAGAGTTGTTTGGCACCATCAATGAGGCAGTTAAGTTATGGAAGCATCTTGGTGGCGTCCCTCCGCAAAAGAGCGAACGCGGACAGAACAACACTATCAACGTCACCAACAATCACGGCCAGATACTTACTGTCAACACACAAAGTCTGTCGCTAGTTTTTCAAGAAAAAGCTTCTGAAGCCGCCCAGCGTTTCATTCATGATGCTCTCGGAAAACAAGGAATGGATTCAGTATCCGTAGATGCTGAACATGAACAAGGAGTAGAACGCATTATCGAGGTGTCGCAACGCGAAGCCAGCGCCTTTGTACCGGTCGCGCCTGAAACCCCGCTGTTCGACAACACCATCAAGACAGCTCTTATCATTGAAGCGCCCGTCTTTAAGGATGGTAATAAATGGCGTTTTTCGGACGGGTCCAGTTCGTTCCACGCGGATATCGCTGATGTGGATTTTATTTCCCGCGTCAACAATGGTGAGGCGTTTGCAAAAGGTGATTCCCTGATTGTGGAGATGCGCATTCAACAAAATAGACAGGGCGAACGTCTGGTAACTGAGAAAACTATTCTAAAAGTCATCGAACACCGCAGCCGACCAATGCAAGGCGGGTTACTATAACCCGCCTAAGAATTCTTTATTCCTTCCCCCGGAGCACCTACTTTGGATAATGCCCCGGATACCCCTGCCGCGCCACGCCACTCGCCACCGCCGCGCGCGCCACGGCGGGGGCGATGTGATCGATCAGGCGCGGGTCCAGGGGTTTGGGGATGATGTAATCGGGGCCGAAGGCCAGGTGGTCGAGCTTGTAGGCCTTGAGCACGTCGGCCGGCACCGGCTCGCGCGCCAGTGCGCACAGCGCATGGACGGCGGCGATTTGCATGGCGGAGTTGATGCGGCTGGCGCGCACGTCGAGCGCGCCGCGGAAGATGAAGGGAAAGCCCAGCACGTTATTCACTTGATTGGGGTAGTCGCTGCGGCCGGTGGCCATGATGAGGTCGCGACGCACGGTGTGGGCGAGCTCGGGGCTGATTTCGGGATCAGGATTCGATAACGCGAAGATCACCGGTTTGGAGGCCATCGAGGCGAGCATGGCCTCGTTCACCAAATTCGGGCCCGACAAACCGATGAAGGCATCAGCGCCTTGCATGGCATCGGTCAGGGTGCGCCGTTCGGTGTCGATGGCAAACTCGCGTTTGTAGACGTTCAAATCGTCGCGGCCGCTGTGGATGACGCCGCTGCGGTCCACCAGGGCAAGGTTGCTTTTCTTCGCGCCCAGCGCCACCAGCAGATGCATGGAGGCGATGCCCGCCGCGCCGGCGCCGAGACAGACGATGCGCGCGTCTTGCAAACGCTTGCCTTGCAGTTCCAGCGCGTTGAGCAGGCCGGCGGCAACGATGATGGCGGTGCCGTGCTGGTCGTCGTGAAAGACCGGGATATCCAGGCGGCCGATCAACTCCTCCTCGATCATGAAACAATGCGGCGCGGCGATGTCCTCGAGATTGATGCCGCCGAAGGTGGGGGCGATGGCCGCCACGGTTTCAATGAAATGCTCGGGGCTGGTGGCGTTCACCTCGATATCGAACACATCGATGTCGGCGAATTTTTTGAACAACACGCCCTTGCCTTCCATCACCGGCTTGGCGGCCAGCGCGCCCATCTTGCCGAGACCCAGCACCGCGCTGCCGTCGGTGATCACCGCCACCAGATTGCCCTTGGAGGTGTAGCGATAGGCGGCCTCGGGGTCGGCGTGGATGGCGCGCACCGGTTCGGCCACGCCCGGGGTGTAGGCCAGCGACAAGTCCTCTTGGGTGAGGCAGGACTTGGTGATGGCGATGGCGATTTTGCCCGGCTGCGGCTGGGCGTGATAGTCGAGGGCGGCTTGCTTGCGGTCTTTGCTCATGATGTATCCTGCTTCAGTTTCGGTGGCAACTTGCTCTGGCGCGCGGCGGGATCGCGCCCATGAATGAACTAGGCGCGCATTATGTACCAAGGGGTGGGATGGCGGCCACGTCGTGTGCTGTCTTTACTTAATCGGTCTGAATACTATACCGCTAAAGCGCCGAGCGCCCGGTTACTCACGATGCCGCCAGTTGAGGTGGGCAGGGTGGCGCAGCTTGATATGCAGTTCATCGCCCACCGGGTATACCCAACCGCCCACCTCCACCTCGCGCCGCGCCAAATCGTTTAGCGGGACCTTGGCGAAATAGGCCAGATCATGCTGGTCGATGCGCACCGCGACCTTGTTGTCCAAGATCAACCAGCGCGCATCTCGACCCTCGCGCACCCGCAGGACGCTGCCGTACACAATCCGATAGCCGTGCGCGGTGCGGGGCAGGCTGGCGGCGGCGATGGGTTGATAATCTGGCAGCGCCCAGACGCCCAGTCTTTGCTGGCGGGCGCGCCGTTCGGCGGCGGCGTAACAGTCGGCGTTCCAAAGATCGGGGGGAATGACGAGCAGAGTCGCCAGACCCTGTTCCAGTAACCAGGCGGTGACGCTGGCGCCGTCGGCGAAAAACAGGTGGGCGAGGGTGCGGCCGTGGGCGTCTTGCCGCTCCGCGTCGTAACGCAGACGTACCATGGCAGCGGCCGGTAAACGGTGACGCAGCACGTCGCGCGCCGCCAGCGCCAAAGGCTGATCGGCTTGGCCGTCGCGGCTCAGCTCGGGGGTGTCGAGACCGATCAGCCGCAGACGGCGGCCGTCGCGCAGACGCAGGGTGTCGCCATCGTGCACGGAAGCCACCCGCGCCGTTTCATCGACGCGGTCGGCGCGACAGTCCGTGGCCGCGGCGATACCCGGCCAGCAGAAGAAGAAAACAAAATAGGGGGAAAATCGCCGGGCCCAGGCCTGGAAACGAGCAAGGGCGCCCGGATCAGGCGCCCTTGCTCCGCAGCCGTCCGCCACCGGCGGATTACTTGGTCAAACCGTACTTCTGACGGAATTTGTCGACGCGGCCCGCGGTGTCCACCAGCTTTTGCTTGCCGGTGTAAAAGGGATGGCAGGCCGAACACACGTCCAGATGCAGGTCGTGGCCGAGCGTGGAACGGGTGTTAAAAACATTGCCACAGCTGCAAGTGACCTTGATCTCGCTGTAGGCGGGGTGTATATCCGCTTTCATGGTGAACCTCTTTGCCTTGCTGACTGCCGGGGCTAGATCCGCCGGCGCTCTCTACGGGGCCCCCGTACAGAGAACGCGGAATCATACGCAAAAGGCGTCGGCTAGGCAAGGGAGTGACATGAACCGTCTTCTTCAGTAAATGAGGTGGCGGGCCGTAAACAGGCTTATCGTGAATCCCGCCGGGATTCAAAGGACGACCAGAAGGGGTAAAGGACTTATGACCCAGCAACGCGCTAATCCCAAACTCAAATACGATTATCTCGGCCTGGATACCGAATCCATCAAACACTCTCTGGCCAACCGTCTGGAGTATTCCGCCGGCAAGGATATGTACACCGCCACCGACCGCGACTGGTATCACGTCGCCGCCTACGTGGTGCGCGACCGGCTCATGGAACGCTGGATGGAGACCCAACGCACCTATTACCGGCAAAACGCCAAGCGCGTTTATTACATGTCCCTGGAATTTCTGATCGGCCGCACCCTGACCAATAGCGTGCTCAACATGGACATCGCCGATGAATTCGCCGAGGCCTTCCGCGCCATCGGTCTGGATATGGAGACCATCCGCGAGCTGGAACCGGACGCGGCGCTGGGCAACGGCGGACTGGGCCGGCTGGCGGCCTGTTTTCTCGACTCCATCGCCACCCTCGGTCTGCCCGGCTACGGCTACGGCATCCGTTATGAATACGGCATGTTCAACCAGCGCATCGAAAACGGCTATCAAGTAGAGCACCCGGAGAACTGGCTGCGCTACGGCAATCCTTGGGAATTCCCGCGCCCGGAAGTGTTATATCCGGTGAAGTTTTACGGGCGAGTGGTGGACTATCCCGACGAGCGCGGCCGCAAACGTTATCACTGGATCGGCACCGAAGATGTGATGGCCATGGCCTATGACACCCCCATCCCCGGTTTCGGTACCAACACCGTCAACAATATGCGGCTGTGGTCGGCGAAAGCCAGCCGCGATTTCGACCTGCGTTACTTCAACGAAGGCAATTACATCAAAGCGGTGGAGGTGAAGAACGAATCGGAGAACCTGTCCAAGGTGCTCTATCCCGACGACACCACCCTCATGGGCCGCGAACTGCGGCTGAAACAGCAATATTTCTTCGTCAGCGCCACCTTGCAGGACATCATCCGCCGTTACCAAAAAACCCACGACAACTTCGACGCCTTGCCCGACCAGGTGGCGATCCAGCTCAACGACACCCATCCGGTGCTGGCCATCCCCGAATTGATGCGTCTGCTGGTGGACATTTTTCACCTCGACTGGGACAAAGCCTGGGACATCACAGTCCGCACCTTTTCCTACACCAACCACACCCTACTGCCGGAGGCACTGGAAACTTGGCCGGTGGCCTTGCTCGAACAAATCCTACCGCGGCATTTGCAAATCATCTACGAGATCAATCATCAGTTTTTGAAGAACGTCGGCCATTTGTTCCCGGGTGACTACGCGCGGATGCGGCGGATCTCGCTGATCAACGAAGACGGCGAACGACGGGTACGGATGGCGCATTTGGCGGTGGCCGGCAGTCATGCGGTGAACGGCGTGGCCGCCATTCATACCGAGCTGATGAAATCCACCATCTTCCACGATTTCAACGAAGTTTATCCCGGCAAGATTTCCAACAAGACCAACGGCATCACGCCGCGGCGGTGGTTGCATCTGGCTAATCCGGGCCTGTCCAAACTCATCAGTTCCCGCATCGGTGGTGAATGGCGCAAAGACCTCGACCAGTTACGGCACCTCACACCGTTCGCCGCCGATGCGGGATTCCGCGCCGAGTTCGCCGCGGTGAAACGCGCCAATAAGGAGCGGCTGGCCGGCTTCATCCGCCAGCAGCTGGGTGTGCAAATCGACCCCGACAGCCTATTCGATGTGCACGTCAAACGCATCCACGAATACAAACGGCAGCTGCTCAATCTGCTGCACGTCATCACCTTGTACAACCGTATCCGTCAAGGCAGCGCCGCACCGCGGGTTCCGCGCACGGCGATCTTCGCCGGCAAAGCCGCGCCGGGTTATGTGCTGGCCAAAAAGATCATCAAACTGATTAACGACGTCGCCGACGTGGTCAACAACGACCCCGCGATCGGCGATCAACTCAAGGTGGTGTTCATTCCCAATTACAATGTCTCGTTGGCGGAACTGATCATCCCCGCCTGCGAACTGTCGGAACAAATCTCCACCGCCGGCACCGAGGCCTCGGGCACCAGCAATATGAAGTTCGCACTCAACGGCGCGCTCACCATCGGCACCTTGGACGGCGCCAATGTGGAAATCTGTGAAGAAGTGGGCAAGGAAAACATTTTTATTTTCGGCATGAATACCCCCCAGGTGACGGAGACGTACGCGCGCGGCTACAACCCTTGGGATTATTACCACGGCAATCCCGAGTTGAAACAGGCCTTGGACATGATCAGCAACGGTTATTTTTCACCGGGCGGTGCCGATCTGCACCGGCCTATCGCGGATAAGCTGACCCACGGCGGCGACCACTATTTACTACTGGCCGATTATGCCTCGTATATCACCAGCCAGGAGGCGGTCGCAGCTTTATACACACAGCGCGAGGAATGGACGCGCAAGGCGATATTCAACGTCGCGCACATGGGGAAATTCTCATCGGATCGTACTATCCGTCAGTACGCCGAAGAAATCTGGGATGTAAAACCGATGGACATCAAACTGCCGACGGCGGGGTGATATTTTCCCCGCGCCGGCGGCGCAACATCAACGCTTCATGGAATCGAAAAAGCTGGCGTTGGTCTTGGTGGCCTTGAGTTTGTCGAGCATAAACTCCATGGCCGCCAATTCATCCATGGGGTGCAAGAGCTTGCGGAGTATCCACATCTTCTGCAGCTCATCGGGGTGGGTGAGCAACTCTTCGCGGCGGGTGCCGGAACGATTGATGTTAATGGCCGGATAAATGCGTTTCTCGGCTATTTTACGGTCGAGATGTATTTCGTTGTTGCCGGTACCTTTGAATTCTTCGTAAATCACATCATCCATGCGCGAGCCGGTTTCGACCAGCGCGGTGGCGATGATGGTCAACGAACCGCCTTCTTCAATATTGCGCGCCGCGCCGAAAAACCGCTTGGGTTTATGCAAGGCATTGGCGTCCACACCACCGGTCAACACCTTACCCGACGAAGGAATCACCGTGTTGTAAGCGCGAGCCAAGCGGGTGATCGAATCCAACAAAATGATGACGTCGCGCTTGTGTTCGACCAGACGCTTGGCCTTTTCGATCACCATCTCCGCCACTTGCACATGGCGGGTGGCCGGCTCGTCGAAGGTGGAGGAAATCACTTCGCCGCGAACCGAACGCGACATCTCGGTAACTTCCTCGGGACGCTCGTCAATGAGCAGAACGATGAGATAACACTCAGGATGATTGTGGGCGATCGACTGGGCGATATTCTGCAGCATCATGGTCTTGCCGGCCTTGGGCGGCGAGACGATCATACCGCGCTGGCCCTTGCCGATCGGCGCCACCAAGTCGATGATGCGCGCGGTGATATCTTCGGTGCTGCCGTTGCCCTGTTCCATGCTGAGCCGCTTATTGGCGAACAGCGGCGTCAGATTCTCGAACAGGACTTTGTTCTTGGCGTTTTCCGGCGGCTCGTAGTTGATCTCATCGACCTTGAGCAGCGCGAAATAACGCTCGCCTTCTTTGGGCGGGCGGATTTTGCCGGACACCGTGTCGCCGGTGCGCAAGTTGAAGCGGCGGATCTGGCTCGGCGACACGTAGATGTCATCGGGTCCCGCGAGATAGGAACTGTCGCCCGACCGTAAGAAGCCGAAGCCGTCCTGGAGGATTTCCAGCACACCGTCACCAAAAATGTCCTCGCCTTTTTTGGCGTGGGCCTTGAGTATGGCGAAGATGACATCCTGCTTGCGCGAGCGCGCCATGCCTTCGATGCCCATTTCGTCGGCGATACCCAATAAATCGGTCGGGCTCTTTTGCTTAAGTTCGGTGAGGTTCATCGTCGCTGCTTTCGGATAGACTCGGATCAAAGGCGTAATTGTGGAAATGTGCCGGCCAGAATGACCGGTGGGGCTAGAACCAACGTAAACGCACAAACTTTAATTAATCGGGGAAATGCCCGTTAAGGCAATAGACCAAACTGGGATATTGTAATTTTTTTACACGCTACCACCACACATCGGCCGCGTCCAGTAATTTTTAACACGGCCGGGCGAAGATCACATATTGCTATCGATGAACGCGGTCAATTGCGACTTAGAGACAGCGCCCACCTTGGTCGCCTCGACATTGCCGTTTTTGAACAGCATCAAAGTCGGGATGCCGCGAATTCCGTATTTGGGCGGAGTGGCCGGGTTTTCGTCAATGTTCAACTTGGCCACCGTGAGTTTGCCGCCATAATCTTTGGAAATATCGTCCAAGATGGGGGCGATCATTTTGCAGGGACCGCACCAGTCTGCCCAAAAATCCACCAGCACGGGACCGTCCGCTTTGAGCACCACCTCGTCAAATGTCGCGTCGGTGACATGAACAATTTGATCGCTCACTATGGGTATTCTCCGTCAGGAAGTAATTCTTTAGTTTCAAAGATGTCGCCGTAGGACACCGCTGCGAACTGCCATTAGAACCAGCGCGGAAGACCTTGTCTAGCGTTGTGGCGGCTAAGATAGCCTATCCCGATTGCCTTCGCAACGCGCTGAATTTAGATTCAAGCGCAAACCAGCGCGGATTGCAAGCCCGTAGCGTATTCAAGCATTTCTGATATGCTTTGCCCGCATGAGCAAACGACATCTTACCGAGACTTACCTCGCCAGCTTCGATTTCCCCGAACCCTTGCAGCGAGGCATCAAAGACGCCGGTTTCAGCGAATGTACGCCGATCCAAGCGCAGACTTTGCCGCTAGCCTTGGCCGGGCAGGATGTGGCGGGGCAGGCCCAGACCGGCACCGGTAAAACGGCGGCCTATTTATTGGCGATCATGACCCATTTGCTGCGCCGCACGCCGCACCTGGGCAAATCGCCGCGGGCCCTGATCATCGCCCCCACCCGTGAACTGGCGGTGCAAATCCATAAAGACGCCGAATTGTTGGGCAAATATACCGGGCTGCGACTCGCCCTGGTTTATGGCGGCGCCGGTTATGACACCCAGCGCAAACAGCTGGAAGAGGGCGTGGACATCGTCATCGGCACGCCTGGCCGGCTCATCGATTACCATAAACAACACGTGTTTGATCTGCGCGAAGTGGAAGTCGTGGTGATAGACGAAGCCGATCGCATGTTCGATCTCGGCTTCATCAAGGACATCCGCTACATGCTGCGGCGCATGCCCAAACCGGAGAAACGCTTGAGCATGTTGTTTTCCGCCACTCTCTCGTTCCGGGTCACCGAGCTGGCCTATGAGCACATGAATAACCCGCAACTGGTGAAGATCGAAACCGATAAGGTCACCGCGGAGCGCATCCAAGAACTCACTTATTATCCGGCCAATGAAGAGAAGATGCCGTTGCTGATCGGTCTGCTGCGCGCCATGGACGCCACCCGCACCATGCTGTTCGTCAACACCAAACGCACCGCCGAGGATGTACACGCCTCTTTGGAGTGCAATGGTTTTCCCGCCGCCATGTTGTCCGGCGACGTGCCGCAGAAGAAGCGCCTGCAGTTTTTATCCCAATTCGAACGGGGCGAGATCCCGATCCTGGTGGCCACCGACGTGGCGGCGCGCGGACTCCACATCCCCGGCGTGACTCACGTCATCAATTTCGACCTGCCGCAGGATGCCGAAGATTACGTGCACCGCATCGGCCGCACCGCCCGCGCGGGCGCGAGCGGCGATGCCATCAGCTTCGTCTGCGAAACCTACGCTTTTTCTTTACCGGAGATCGAAAAATACATCGGCCATCCCATCCCCAGCGCGCCGGTCGATCCCGCGCTCCTGGCGGAGATCAGCCGGCCGGCCCACACCCCGCGCCATCGCCCCGACCCCCCACGCCGCGGCGACGGTCGCGATCAGCGCCCCCGCCGCGCGCGACCGCAGCGCGGTTCCAAAGCCATTGCGCGACCCGGCCAGTCGTAAGATAGCGCGTACTTCCGAGGATCATCCCCAGCGTGTCTCGCTCATTCGACGACTTGGAACCCTGCCAGGCCCTGGCGGAGATGGCACGCGACTTTCACGGCCGGGGCTGGATGGCTGGCACCGCCGGCAATTTGAGCGCGCGCGACCGCGCCGATCCGAACAGTTTTTGGATCACCGCCAGCGGACAGGCCAAAGGCCGCTTGGACAGCGGGGATTTCCTGCGCATGGCTGTGGCCGGTGATCAGGTGCTGGAGCTGGGACGGCCCGGCATTAAACCCTCGGCGGAGACATCGATACACCGGGCGATTTACCGGTTGTTCCCGGCGGTCCGCGCCTGCCTGCACGTGCACACGGTCGATGCCAGCCTGGCGGCGAGCCGGAACGGAGCACACGCGACGGATTTGCCGCTGCCGCCTCTGGAAATGATCAAAGGTCTGGGGATTTGGGAGGAAAACCCGCGGGTGACGCTGCCGCTATTCACCAACTGGCTGGACGTGCCGGCCATCGCCGCCGAGATCGAGGCCCGCTTTCGCGCCGCGCCGCCGCCGGTGCCGGCGCTGATGATTCATCACCATGGAGTCACGGTGTGGGGTGAATCGTTGCAAGAGGCCTACAACCGGGTCGAGATCGTCGAATTCTTGATGAGCTATCTCGCCCGTCGCGTTTAATCCGGCACGCGTCAGCCGCCCGGTTGCGCTGTTTTGGCGGGCACTTCTTTCACGCAGCGGAAACCCACGTCATCCAGCGTCGCGTCCGGCGGCAGATAAAACCGGTAGGCGGCGCGCTGAAACTGGTGCATGGCGTAATGGCCTTCCCGACCCCAGCCCGCGCCGCGCACCACCTTGAATTTTTCCCCGAAATCCTTGCTCTGATATTCGGCCCCCGGATAGGGCTGATACCACTCCTGCACCCATTCGGCCACATTGCCCGCCAGGTCATACACGCCGTAGGGCGATTTGTCGCTGGGATAAGAGCCCACCGGCGCCACGCCGTCGTCCCACATCTCTTCGCCGGCATTGCTGCGGCCGGCCGCCCACTGATTACCCCAGGGGAATTCCAGACCCTCGCGGCCCCGCGCCGCCTTTTCCCATTCCGCCTCTTTGGGCAGACGCTTGCCTGCCCAGGCGCAATAGGCCTCTGCATCCTGCCAACTCACGTTGGTCACCGGTTCTTTATCCAGCTCATGCAGCCGGGCGTCGATCGCGGCCAATAACTTCTTTTTATTCATGGTGCGGGTGTCCGCATCCACTTTGAAGGTCTTCACCGCCAAGCGGCGCAGCCGTTCGATATCCAATTGGGCGAGTTCCTGGCGGCGGGAGTTGAGCAGGTAACCGTTTTGCATCCACGACAAAGGCGGCGTGTGCCCCGATGCGACCACGAATTGCAAATACTGGGCGCTGGTCGTTTCATAACGATCGATGAGAAAGGCCGGCACTTCCACCGAATGAGCGGGGCGCTCGTCCGCATACCAGGGTTTATTGGTACCCACCCCGGCACTTTCATCGGCGCTGGCCACCCGGTCGCTGCCCATGGTGAAAACGCCGCCGGCCACCAAGGCCATGTCGTCACCCGCCGCCGCGCCCTGCATCACGCCGCAGTAAGACACCCACACCAGCCCCGCCCACAACCACCCATGGGATTTATTCCGCTTCACGGCAAACTCTCCTCAACCTTGGCAACTTTTTGTTTATCCTGCGACGCCGCGTCTTTCGCACAGCGAAAACCAAAACTCTTATTGTGGGTACCCCGCAAAAAGAAACTGCGGTTGAACACCGGTGCCGATATCCCACATTTATAGAACGAACAATCCCACCACGAACCACCCTTGAGGGTCTTGTACTGCTCCCCATAATTTTCACTGGGATGGGTGTTGCCAGGATAGGCCTGATACCAGGAAGCGGTCCATTCCCAGACATTGCCGGACATGTCATACATGCCATACGGGCTCACCCCGGCCGGGAACGAACCCACCGGCAGGGTATCACCCTCTTGCTTGAGCTTGACCCAACGCAGCGGGGTGTTGGCCTTTTCGGTGTCGAACTCATCGCCCCAGGGAAACATCCGGCCGTCGCTGCCGCGCGCACCCTTCTCCCATTCCTGATCGCTGGGCAGGCGCTTGCCCGCCCAGCCGCAATAGGCCTCGGCGTCATACCAGGTCACTTCAGTGACCGGATGATCGGCTTTACCCTGCGGATAAGTACGGTTACGGAAGTGGCTGGGGGAACGCCGCCCGGTCTCGTCGATGAATTTTTTATACTGTGCATTGGTGACTTCATACACATCCAGCCAATACGCGTTCAAAGTCACCTTGTGGCGCGGCCCCTCGTCGGGCAAACGGTCGTCGCTGCCCATCACGAACTCGCCGGCGGGGATCAGCACCATCGGGCCGGGCTCGGCGCTCACCGGGGGTTTGGGTTTAGCCGTCGCCGGGTGAGGCCGGTCGCCCGCCGCCGCCCGCCGCAGATGGCCCGCTGATCGGGGCGTGGCGAGAGTGGCTGGTCTGGCTCTGGCCACGCCTTGATGGCAACTGACACACTCGCTCCCTGCCGTCACCTGCAAGCGGCGGTGATCCATACCGGTATGGCACTGCGCGCAGTCCGACACCGGCACCGCGGCGGCCGCGCCCATGCCCACTCCCATCACCCAACCTGCCAACAGCAAAACCCGCGACTCCA
The DNA here is from genome assembly GCA_023266095.1 of Gammaproteobacteria bacterium. Classification (GTDB taxonomy): domain Bacteria; phylum Pseudomonadota; class Gammaproteobacteria; order DRLM01; family DRLM01; genus CAKKSB01. The sequence continues at coordinate 12,336 of JAHFRV010000004.1, forward strand.
TTTTGCAACACCTCTCACGCCGACATCCCCTGGCAATACGCCATGCAACTTTTAACTCTAAACCAATTCATTCCTGACATGCTATGGTCCCTTTTAACGCTGCCCCTACTGCCATACCTTGACACCCTCACCAAGCCCGTGGCATAAAGCCCCGGCAAGCCGTCCATAAAGGCTTGGACGAGGGAGCATGGGGAGGACGTGCTACCGACTGGAATTCACTGTCCCTAATAATCCCCAAGACCATACCAAGCGCTCATATAAGGGGCAAAGTTCCCTACGGGGCGCGGTTTTATGTTGGTACCACAATACGAGTGAAGGAGAAAACGATGAAATCACGTTTGTTGAGCATCTCCGCTGCAGCGGTGTTGACCTTGGCGGCCGCTCAGGCGAACGCCGAAGAGGGTCTGGACTTAGCCAAGAAGAGTGGTTGCTTGGCCTGTCACGCCGTTGACAAGAAAGTCGTCGGCCCCGCCTGGGGTGACGTCTCCAAAAAATACAAAGGCGATGCCGGTGCCAAGGCTGCTCTGGTAGCCAAGGTTAAGGCTGGCGGTAAGGGCAACTGGACCGAAGTCACCGGCGGCGTGCCGATGCCTCCGTACTCGCCCCGCGTTGCTGACGCCGACATCGAGAAGCTGGTCGATTTCGTGCTCGGCCTCGCCAACTAATCTCGTTTCATCTGAGATGCTCAAAAGCCAGCCCCCGGGCTGGCTTTTGTTTTTGCGGTCCATCCAGCAATCAGATCGACTCCACGCCGGACACTTTCATTAAACATACGCTGCAAGCTACCGCGGTGCATTGCCAGGCGAGCGCCTGCGACACAGGTAGCTGTTGTCATTTTCAATCGCGGTTAGCGATTGAAAACGGCATGTTTCGCTTTCCGGGCCCTGAAAATTCCAGGATGAAATAATGCAGAGCTTTCTTAAATCTCTACCATCTCGAAGTCATCCTTGATGGCGCCGCAATCGGGGCAAACCCAATAAATGGGCACGTCTTCCCAACGTGTACCCGGCGGAATGCCTTCTTCGGGCCGCCCCATCGCCTCATCATAAATAAAACCGCAGATGAGACACATGTACTTCTTGTAGTCCGCGCCGGACTGATCGGATTGCACTGAAACCTCCAAATGACTATTTCAAAAACAGGGTGTCGATTGTCGCACGCTCCCCGCGCCGGTAAAAGCACGGAAGTGCTACAATCGCCCGCATCGCCCGAGGACGCGCAGCCGCTGGAGACTGAAATATGAATGAACAGGAAGGGATACCCGTCGTCATGTGTTTCGGCGGCAGCGATGCCACCGGCGGCGCCGGCATCCAGGCCGACATCGAGGCCATCGCCAGCATGGGCTGCCATGCCGCCCCGGTCATCACCGCCATCACCGTGCAAGACACCGAAAACGTCAAAGGGTATTCGGCTATTGATCCCACATTGGTGATCGAACAGGCGCGCGCGGTGCTGGAAGACATGTCGGTCGCCGTCATCAAAATCGGCATGCTCGGCAGCGTGGAAAACGTCGAAGCGGTCCACACCATTTTGTCCGACTACCCCGACATCCCGGTAGTGCTCGACCCCATCATCTTTGCCGGCGGCGGCGGCACGCTCTCCGACGACGACGTGGTGGATGCCCTGGTCAACCTGCTATTCCCCAACACCACCCTGCTGACTCCTAACAGCCACGAGGCGCGGATACTGGCACCGGAAGCCGACAGCCTGGAGGCCTGCGCTCAAGAGTTACTGGAAGCGGGTTGCGAATACGTGCTGATCACCGGTACTCACGAACGCACACCGGACGTGGTCAACACGCTCTACGGTAATCGCCGTCAACTGGAAACCTACAGCTGGGAGCGTCTGCCCGCCCATTACCACGGTTCGGGTTGCACCCTGGCCGCCGCCATCGCGGGTCTGCTGGCACAGGGGCTGGACCCGCTCTCCGCGGTGCGCGAGGCCCAGCAATACACCTGGGACGCGCTGCGTCACGGCCACCGTCTCGGCATGGGCCAACATCTGCCCAACCGTTTTTTCTGGGCACAATCGTCGGAGGAGGACGAGGAGACGTGAACGCCGCCTGGCAGCGGGGCCTTTACGCCATCACCGATCCCGCCCTGACACCGCCCGAGCGCATGGTCGAAGAAGTGCGCGCTGCGCTCGCCGGCGGTGCGGTGCTGATTCAATACCGTGACAAGCGCAGCGACCCCGCGGATCAGCGCCAGCTGGCCGCCGCGCTGCTGCGCCTGTGCCGTGCCACGCGGGTGCCGCTGATCATCAACGACGATATCGAACTCGCCGCCGACATCGGCGCCGACGGCGTGCACCTCGGCCGCGACGACACGGCATTCGTCGCCGCGCGGGCCCGGCTCGGCGCGACGGCCATCATCGGCGTGTCCTGCTACAATGATTTTTCGCGTGCGGCCGCCGCCGCGCGGGTCGGCGCCGATTACGTGGCCTTCGGGCGTTTTTTTGCGTCGCACACCAAACCGGCGACGGCAACGGCCGACCTGGAATTATTACAACGCGCCCGGCGGGAACTGGCTGTACCGGTCGCCGCGATCGGCGGCATCACCGCCGCTAACGGCGCCGCGCTGATCGCGGCCGGCGCCGATCTGCTGGCGGTGATCCACGGCGTGTTCGGCCAGGCCGACGCGCGAAGCGCTGCAACGGAAATCGCGCGGCTGTTCGCGCCGCCGCCGCAGCGCGCAGTCCGCAATAAATAATTACTCAAGTTTGTTGAGGAGCCTCGATGACCCGCTCACATGATTTATTTTTACAGGCGCAGCGCCACATTCCCGGCGGCGTCAATTCACCGGTGCGCGCTTTTCGCGGTGTCGGCGGCGATCCGCTGTTTTTCAAGCGCGGTGAAGGCGCCTATCTCTACGACGAGGACGACCGGCAATACATCGATTACGTCGGCTCATGGGGACCGATGATTCTCGGCCATGCTCATCCCGCGGTTATCGCCGCCGTGAAGGCGGCGGTCGACAACGGCCTCGGCTTCGGCGCGCCGACCCGCATCGAGACCGAGATGGCGGACAAGGTCTGCGCGCTGGTGCCGTCGATCGAGATGGTGCGCATGGTGAGTTCGGGTACTGAGGCGACCATGAGCGCGATCCGTCTCGCGCGCGGCTACACCAGCCGCGACAAAATCGTCAAATTCGAGGGCTGCTATCACGGCCATTCCGATTCACTGCTGGTGAAGGCCGGTTCCGGCGCGCTGACGCTGGGCGTGCCGTCGTCGGCCGGCGTGCCGGCGGCGCTTGCCGAGCACACCATCACCCTCGACTACAACAACCTCGACCAGGTACGCGACACCTTCGCGCGGGTCGGCGGCCAGATCGCCTGCATCATCGTCGAACCGGTGGCCGGCAATATGAATTGCGTGCCGCCCAAGCCCGGCTTCCTCGAAGGCCTGCGTGAAATCTGCGACGACTACGAGAGCGTGCTGATCTTCGACGAGGTGATGACCGGTTTCCGCGTCGCCCTCGGCGGCGCACAGGAATATTACAAAGTGACGCCCGACCTCACCACGCTCGGCAAGGTGATCGGCGGCGGTCTGCCGGTCGGCGCCTTCGGCGGCAAACGCAACATCATGGAAAAGATCGCGCCGCTCGGGCCGGTGTATCAGGCCGGCACGCTGTCGGGCAATCCGGTGGCGATGGCGGCGGGCCTCGCGATGCTGAAAGAGCTCGAAAAACCCGGCTTTTTCGCTGAACTCAGCGACCGCACCGCGCAACTCACGCAAGGCCTGGTGACGCGCGCCAAAGCCTTCGACATCCCGCTCACCACCAACCAGGTCGGCGGCATGTTCGGCCTGTTCTTCACCGAGGAAAAAGAGGTGCGGGATTATTATCAGGCAACCAATTGCAACGTCGAGCGTTTCAAGCTGTTCTTCCACGCCATGCTGACGCAGGGCGTGTATCTCGCGCCCTCGGCCTACGAAGCGGGTTTCGTTTCCGCCGCGCACGGCTCGCGCGAAATCAAGAACACCTTGATCGCGTCGGAACAGGTATTCTCGCAACTCTAAACCCGCAATGGAGGTGTGCCATGGAATACCGTCATTTGGGTCGCAGCGAGATCAAGGTCAGCGCAGTGGGTCTCGGCACCATGACTTTCGGCGAGCAGAACAGCGAGGCCGAAGCCCATGAACAATTGGATTACGCCTACGAGGCGGGCATCAATTTCATCGATACCGCCGAGATGTACCCGGTGCCACCCAAGGCCGAGACCTACGGCCGCACCGAGGAATACATCGGCACCTGGCTGAAGCAACGCGGCCGCCGCGGCGAAGTGATTCTCGCCACCAAGGCGGCCAGCCGCGCCACCGATCTCACTTGGATCCGCGACGGCAATCCGCGTCTCAACCGCGAGCACCTCACCGCCGCCTTGGACGCCAGCCTCAAACGCCTGCAAACCGATTACATGGATCTCTATCAACTGCACTGGCCCGATCGCAAGACCAATTTCTTCGGCCAGCTCGGCTACGAATATCAGCCCGCCGACGACGACGTGCCCATCGCCGAGACTTTGCAGGTGCTGGGCGAACTGGTGCGCGCCGGCAAGATCCGCCACATCGGCGTCTCCAACGAGACCCCGTGGGGGGTGATGCATTTTCTCCAACTCGCGAAGGAATACAATCTGCCGCGGGTGGTGAGTATTCAAAATCCCTACAACCTGCTCAACCGCAGCTTCGAAGTGGGCCTGGCGGAGATCGCCCACCGCGAACACGTCGGCCTGCTGGCCTATTCACCTTTGGGCTTTGGCGTGCTCTCGGGCAAATACCTTGAGGGTCAGCGTCCGGCGGAGGCGCGGCTCACCCGCTTTGAACGCTTTCGCCGCTATACCGGCCCACGCGGTCAGGCCGCCACCGGGGCCTACGTGAAACTCGCCCGCGATCACGGTCTGGATCCCGCGCAAATGGCGTTGGCCTATGTGATGCGCCGCTCTTTCATGACCAGTACCCTGATCGGCGCCACCAGCCTGGAACAACTAGGCCGCAACCTCGCCAGCCTCGAACTCGAACTGCCGCCGGCGGTGTTGAACAGTATCGAGGCGATCCACCAAAACAATCCCAACCCCTGTCCGTGAAACGACTGCCCATGTTCAACTATACCGCGCGCCGCGCGCTTACCCTGCTGATCTCGGCGTGTTTGACACCGGCCGTCCACGCCGCGGACTTGAGCGTGGAACCGGCCAGCGTGCCCTACGGCAAAGCCGCCTTCATACAAATAACCGCACCGGGTCCGGGCCAGGTGATGCTCGTCCCTGGCGGCCCGCATCTCACGGCATCCTTACCGCTGCCGAACCATCGCATCCTCGGTCTGGATCCGCAGCGCGGTCTGGCCTATCGCGTCGAGCACGATACGCTGGAGGTGCTAGACCTTCGCGCACCCGGCGAGGCGCTGGGCCGCTACCGGGCGGGCGCGCCTATCGCCGGTCTGCAGCGGCACGCCGGCGATGTCTTGCTGCGGTTGAACGACGGCCAAGTCCTCGGTCTGGATCTCAGCGAACCGCGCCTGCCCAAACTGGGCTGGCGCTTCACCCTGCCGGAAGCGGGCGCCGGCGTCGCCATCGCCGGCCAATATGCCTTGCAGGCCACCGGCCGTGATGAATTACTGATCTGGGACATCAGCGATCCCGCTCGCGCCAGCCTCGCCGTTCGCTACCCGACTAGCGGCGCAACTTACGACGTGGCGGTCAGTGAAGGCCGCGTCTACGTGGCGCAACACCGCGCCGGCCTGTTGATACTCGACGTGCAGGACGCCGCCCATCCCTTGTGGCTGGGCAGCACCGGCCAGCTCGGCAACGTCGTCAAAGTCGCGGCGCGCGGCGACAGTGTGTGGGTCGCCAGCGACGACGGCGCCGTCAGCCGGGTGGACGTGTTCAACGCGGCTCAACCTTCCTTCAGCGCGAAACACACCTTGCCCGAACCGCGTATTCAAGCACTGGCTGTGGCGGGCGACGAGGCCTGGGTGGCGACGCCCGACGCCATTTCGCTGATCGGCTTTGACGCCGAACCGCCGCAAACCGGCAACGTCGGCCTGGACGTCGGCCGCGGCGTGAATTTCGGCGGCCAGCGGCGCGCCGACCTGGCGGGTGACCGGATCTACGTCGCCGACTGGTTTTCCGGCCTGCACATCTACGACGTCGGCGATCCGCGGCAACCCCGCCTGCTGTCCAGCCTGCACACGCCGGGTTCGGCCAAAGGCGTGGCGGTGCGCGGCGCTCACGCCTACGTCGCCGACGACGACCACGGCCTGCAGGTGGTGGACATCGGCGATCCCGGCCGGCCGCGCATCGTCGCGAACCTGGCGACGCCCGGCCTTGCCTACACGCCCAAACTCGCGGGCGATTTGTTGTATCTCGCCAGTCATCGCGGCGGTTTTCAGATCATCGACGTCCGCCAACCCACCGCCCCCACACTCATCGCCGACGTCGCGACCCCGGGCATGGCCTGGTCGCTGGCGATCAGCGGCACTACGCTCTACGTGGCCGACGATGCGGCCGGGCTGTTGATCTACGACGTGAGTGACCCGGCGCAACCGCGCGCCATCGGCGCCTACGATTCCGGCGGCCGTCTGGAAGAGGTGCTGGTGCGCGACGGCATCGCCTATCTCGCCTATTTCGATCAAGGCCTCAAACTCGTCGACGTGAGCGCGCCCGCCGCGCCGCGCGTGCTCGCCGAACTCGCCACCCCCGGCAACGCCCGCGGCCTCGATCTGCACGGCGACGACCTCTATCTCGCCGACTGGCTGGCGGGCGTGCACGTGGTGAACGTCGCCGACCCGGCACGGCCGGTAGTGAAATACAGCTACGACACCCCCGGCGCGGCATGGGGCATCCGCGCCGGCGGCGACGGCCAGGCCTATGTGCTGGATTGGTGGGGCGGCTTCGCGGTGCTGAATCCGCGCGAGCGGGATAAACCCAGACTGGTTCGTTACGCCGAACACGGTTCGCCGCAACAGGATGCGGCGCAGGGTGATTACCTCTACATCGCCCACGGCGTAGGTGGGCTGCAAATCTTCGACATCAAAAATCCGCTCAATCCCACCTGGGTCACCGACGTGGAGCTGCCGGCGGCGGCACTTAGCGTCACCGTCGACGGCGACGCCGCGTATGTCGGTCTGGCCCAGGGCGGCATCGCAGTCATCGACATCCGCCGCCCCAGCGAGGCACGGCTGGCGACACAGCTGAAGACCGAGCACGAAGTAGCCACGCTGCGCGCAGACGGCACCCGTTTGTACGCCCTTGCCGACGATCGGGGCCTGGTCTTCGATCTCACCCAGCCGCTGCAGCCGCGCCTGACCGGCAGCACGGCGGATAAAGCCGGCGAGCCGTGGCCGCAAAACGGGCAACTCTATGTGGGTTACGGCGCCGAGGCCTGGCGCGCGGCGGGAGTCGCCGCGCTGGAGCCGCCGCGCGCCGCCGCCTTACTGCGCGGCCAGGGCGACTTGCTCGCCGCGCTCGACCAAACCCGCCGCCATCAACTCAGCGTTTATCGCACCGGCGGTGGAAAAATGGAATTGCTCGCCGATCTCGACCTCGGCCGGCCGCTGCTCGATCTGGCCTGGGGCGAAAACGTGTTATACCTTGCCACCGCGCAGGGGCTGCAGACCGTGGACCTCAGCGATCCGCGCCGACCCCAAGCCGTGCCGCTGCAAGAAGGTATGGACGCGAGCACCAACCTGATACTGCATCGCGGCGTGTTGTATGCTGGCCTGACGGCGTTGCGGCCGCCGCCCTTGCTCAAGGCCGCGCTCGATGACCAAGGCCAGGCGCAACTCACGCTTCCGGCGAATCTGGCGATCGGCGGTTATGATTTACTTTACCGGCCGACGCAAGGCGCACCGCGGATTGCGCACAACGCTCTCCAGGTGCAAATGCCGCGTTTCTCCAAACCCAAAATCACCCCCGAGGAGTTCCAGCGTCTGCTGCAGGAATATCGCAAAACGGAAAGCCCATCCGCCGCGCCCGCCGTTCCGCTGAACCGCGAATAGGCCGCTGTTTAACGGTTCTGAGCGCGCGCGTGTTTCAACCAACCTGAACACGGCCCGTCCCACCGGGTCGAAATTCCTTCTTCTATCGAGGTAACTCACATGAAAATACGACACTGGCTGACCCGTGGTGTGGCGGTAACGGCGCTCGCGGCAGCGCTGCCGGCGCTGGCCATGAATTTCGTGATCGAGCTCGGGCAAGCGGACTTGCAACGCAAGGTCGAACGCCTCTTTCCCGTTTCCCACCAAGATCCGCTGTATCAGGTTAATCTTAGCGAACCGCGGGTGGTGTTGCGCGAAGGCGGCGACCGAATCGGCTTGGGTTTAAAGTTGTCGGGCACGCTGCTGCAGCAATTGCCGGTGTCCGGCCAGATGCAGGTGACGGGTGGTTTGCGTTTCGAACCTGCAAGCGGCGAGTTTTATCTGCGCGACGCCAACGTGGAAGAGCTGTCCATCGACGGCGTGCCCGAACAATACATCGGTGAGATCCGCCGCCTCGCCGAACACACGGCGCGCGAAGTCCTCAACAACCATCCCATTTATGTACTCGGTCAGCTGGGCGAATCCAAACAGCTGATGGGCCGCGAGATCAAAGCCATCAGCGTGCGCGACGGCAAGCTGGTGCTGGAGCTGGCGATGTTTTAACAACGTTGCATGGGTTCGGACAGTAAACGGGAGTCAACTCGCCCAGGCGCTGCGCAGGCCGTCCAAAATGTATTGGACGGCGAGGGCGGCCAGAATCAAACCGAACAACCGGCTGACGACATTGGTGCCGGTCTGCCCCAGAAACTTCAGCAGAGTCGCGGCCCATAGTAAAGACAACAGGGTCATGCCCAGCACCAATAGCAGCACGCTCAACATCCCGGCGAACATCATCGGCTCTTTCCAGCTCGACGACATCAGCAGCACGGTGGTAAGCGCGCCGGGTCCGGCGATGAGCGGAAACGCCAGCGGGAATACCGAAATGTCTTCCTTGTGCTCCGCCTCTTCCTGCTCGCGAGTGGTGGTGGAACGCAGGCCCGACTGGCGGGCGAACACCATGTCGATGGCCAGCAAGAACAGCAGCGCACCGCCGGCGATGCGGAAAGCGGGCAGACCGATGCCCAACGCGGTGAGCAAGCGATCACCGACGAAAAAAAACACCAGCAACATTCCGCTGGCCAAGGCCGTACCGCGGAGCGCCATCTTGCGCTGATAGGCGACCGTGCCGCCGTGGGTCAGCCCTAAAAACATCGGCGCCAGACCCACCGGATCGATGACGATGAATAACACCACAAAGGTATTGAATAGAACTTCCATGGCCTCACTCTATCATGCCCGCCCAAGCGCCATGGGCTTGCTAAGCGGATCGGCCACTTAATAATAATGCTTAGCTTGCCTTGCGTTTTGCTGTACAACACATCGTCATGCTGGCTATCGCCGCCATGACGGCCTCGGCGGACATTCCACGGATTTGGGCGGCGGGCCGCCTCGCCCTCCATGATTTAATTACTTGTGATCCCACTGCCGTTGAGTAAGCTATAAACATGACCGCCATATTCCGCCACCCCTTCTTTCGCTGCGCCTTGGTCGGTGTGGCGGCCTTGCTAATGGCCATGCCGGCCGGCGCGCTCAGCGTCGTGCAACGTTCCTTCGATGAACTGGTGTCCCTGTCGGAGCTGGTACTGGTGGGCACGGTCAGAGAACTACACAGCGGTTACGATACGCCTGACCGGAACATCATCCACACTCAAGTCATTCTCAGCGATTTGGAGGTAGTGAAAGGCCGGCTGGACACGGCGCAATACACTTTGCGGATCACCGGCGGCCAGGTGGGTGACCGGATCGATGTCTATCCCGGTCTGCCGCAATTCCATCCCGGTCAGCGTTATGTATTATTCATCCGCGGTAACTTCCGGGATTTCTTTCCGGTGGTGGGCATCCAGCAAGGGGTCTATCAGGTGCTGAAAGACGGCGCGGGCCGCGAGGTGGTGTTGCCCGCCACCGGTGATGAAACCCGTCCCGCTCTATCCGCCGCCCAGTTGCTCGATGCCCATCCCGAAACCCTGGCGGCATTCCTGCGCCGGGTACGTTCACAATTAATCACGCCGGCCGTCACACCGTGAGGCCTGCACGCGCACCGTTTTACATCGCCCTGGTGGCCACGTTGGTTCCGGCGCTGGCCTCGGCCTTTGCCTACACCATACATGACGGTAAAGGCAAGGCGCTGCCCAACCAAACCAGCGGGACACCCGTGACCTGGCGCGAGAACTCGGCGGCCTTTACCCTCAATTTCGGCGGCGACTTCAACACCAGCGCCGAAGTGGCGCTGGCTGATTGGAATGAAGTAGGCACGCGTTTCCAATGGCAAGTGGGCACTGCCGCGGCTCAGCCCTGCAATTCCGGCGATCACATCAATGCGGCGGGTTGGGCCTACACCACCTGCGCCGGCGAGCCATTTGGCGATGTGCTCGCCATCACGTCGCGCGTCTATCGCCTGAGCGGCAACACGCTGCAGCACGTCGATACCGACATTGTGGTCGACCGCAGCCGCACATGGAGCGCCCATTTACCCGGCGAGCTGACGCCGAATGGCGCCGGTGGCGTGGTGAGCTACGATTTTCGCCGCGTGCTCCGTCACGAGTTCGGTCACGCCCTGGGGCTGGATCATCCCGACCAGACGACCCCGCCGCAAGCGGTCACCGCAATTATGAATTCCACAGTCGGTGACGTCGAATTTTTGCAGCCTGACGATAAATTGGGGATGGTGACGCTGTACACGCTCACCGACACCAGCAACGCCGCTCCGAACAGCGACACTCCCAACAACGTCAGCACAGCCGCCAAAGAGGGCGGCGGCGGCGCGGACCTAGGCTGGGGCATATTGTTACTGGCCGCCGTTACGCGCGCGGCGCGGCGTTTTTATCTGGATCGATAGCCTGCAACACAGCGCCGCGCTTGGCCACTGCCCGCCGAATGTCCGCGGAGTTTCATTCATCACGTGAGGTTTCTAAAGAAAAGAAACGGGTTCTTCCCTGAATCGTCCGCGAGGATAGCCGCCTCACGGACGATCCGCTGTTACTCAACGCTTAATGATCGTGGCCGCCCGGGCCATGCACATGGCCGTGGCTGAGTTCTTCGTCGGAGGCATCCCGCACCTCGGTGATGGTGACGTCGAAATGCAGGGTCATACCGGCCAGCGGGTGATTGGCGTCAATGGTGACCTCATTGCCTTCCACGCTCACCACGCTGACCACTTGAGGACCGTTTTCGCTCATGGCGTGAAAACGCATGCCCACCGTAATTTCCTCATCGGTATCGAACACCTCGCGCGACAATTGCTGCACCCGGGCCTCGTCGCGCACGCCATAAGCCTGCTCGGGTGGGATCACCGCGTTGACGCGCTCACCGGCCTGTTTACCCTCCAGCGCGGTTTCCAAACCGGGAATGATATTGCCCGTGCCGTGAATATATGAGAGTGGCTCATGGCCATTGGAGCTGTCGATTACCGTTCCCTGCCCATCGGTCAAGGTATAATCTATGGAAACCACTTTGTGACTGGCGATGCGCATTGGGGAATCTCTCGTAAAATTCGAGCCCGCAGTGTACGCCTTTACACCCCGTCCGCCAAGGGAGCCGCCTTTAGCAGGCATGGCTAGCAGCAGATGTCTTCTCGCGATGATCAACAAAAACTCCGCGTATTGACCGAAGACGCGGAGCGGGGCATCGCCCGCGCCCAACGCCTGCTGGCGTTGCGGTTTTTGCGGGGGCGGGGCGTACCTCGCGATCTCGGACTAGGCCTGGAATGGCTGCGCCGCGCGGCGGAACAAGGCCACCCCCAAGCGCAACGGGATTTGGGTGAATTCCTGGAACACGGCGAGGGCCTTCCCCGCAACGACGCGGAGGCCCGGCGTCTTTACCACCTGGCGGCGCACCAGGGCGACCCCATCGCGCTAAACCATCTGCGGCGTTTGCGCCGCGCCGACGGCGAGACCGACTAATCAATCGTCGTCCAAGCGCTCATCGTCGTCTTGCATGTATTTACGGATCAACTGCATCTCGGCGGCATTGAGATATTTGGCCTGACACTCGCGCAATTTCTCCGGCGCGCGGAGGATATCGCCGACTCGCTGTATCCAGGCGTCGAGTTGCGGGTCACGGTAACGAAAGCGGGCAAACGGAAAATCCAGCCAGCCATAGCCATCCCGAGCCGCGAATTCTTCCGGCGCTTGCTCGATGGGAAACGTCTCTCTCACGCGTCCTTCCGTTTCCTCGGACGCCATGGGTCGCTCCGCTGAGTCGGACATGCGGCCTTCTCCTTCTTAAGGAATGTTCTAATTTTACTAAGCGGCTGAGTATATACAGATTCACGGCGCGGACACAGCGCGCCAAGCAGTTTAGCATCTCCGGCCGTCGCTTAGCCGCACAGTGATCAGCCGGCATTATCGGCGTTGCGTTTCGGTCGGTCGTCTTCCGCGATCAATTCACTCAAATCCAAATCCGCGAGTAAGCCGCGCTCTTGATTTTCCTGTTCTGGCTGCACCTGGTTGTTGTCATATGGCTTTTCTTCGAGATCATGCCAATCTGCTTTAGCGATAGCGTCCTCCACAGAACTATCGGCTGTGGGCGGTGATGTAAACAACGCGTCGAAATTTTCTTCGATCATCAGCCCGGCAGTCGGCGTCATGCCCCCTTGCTCCGCATTCGAATTTTTGTCTTTATTGAAGGCCGATATATACTCGCGACCGAGGTGATCCAACTCCTGTTCCGCGGCTTTGAGCTGGCGTTGCAAGTCGGCATTCTCGCCGCGGAGACCTTCGATATTTTTAGTGAGCTGGCCGATCTCATTGGACAATTGCTCCAACGCCGCTTTGTCGACTTCGGGTAATCCCGGCTTGGCCTCGGATTGATCCGTGTTCACGAAAATAGAATATTGCTCCATCAGGTCTTCGAGACGAAGATCGAGCTGGCTCAGCACTTGGTTATTGCGGTTGAAATAAAGATCGATCGCGTCCTGATAAAAGCGGTTTTGTTTTTTGATGAGTTCGCCGGCTTTGGCCAAGGCATCGGCATCGTCGAGATGGGCGCTGTCTTTCAAGCGGCTGGCCAATTTTTCCGCGCGGGCCGCCTGGTTGTCGTTGATGCTCTTGACCAGAGTGTTCACCGCGCTACGTTCCCGCGCCCGTTTACGCAGCGCCTTCCACGCCATCACACCCAACACGGTCAGCAATAGCAGAGTAACTTCGCCAAGCACGATCAACCAAGTCATCATCATGGTTCCGTTGCCTCCAACGTCACCACCGGTGGTCGTTGCATGCGGCGCCAGCGCTTATAGGCGAAGAAACCGGCGACGATCAGCACTGCATTGATCGCGAGGGTTTGCCAGACTACCGTTAACCAGTCGATAGGCTCGGCGGTGTGCGTTTCGGCGACTGCAGCGACATGACGGTCTTCGACCTGTGCTTCGGCGATCGGCGCTGCTGCCGGTTCCGCCGCGGGGGCGGCCGGTGGCGATACGATCTGCACACCGTCGGCGCCGAAGGAAATCACCTCGAGTTTTTTCATGATGGGTTTGCCGTCGGGACGCATGCCCTGCACGGTAAACTCGGCGCGGGAACGACCGGCGCCGTCATCAACCGTGATTTCGCGCCGCCATTCCGCGGGCCCGTTCTGGGCCAAAGCGGTTTCAGTGGTGTTGCCGTCGGGACCGGTGATCACGGCGGTGACTTGCATGGTCTGGGTGTCGATCAAGCCGGCATGTGGGATGACCGTCAATATATAACGTCCGCCGCCTTCCGAGTGCGGGCTCACGCTGGCGGCGGCCGGTTGCGAATAGACATTGACCACTTGACGCTGTTCGCGTTGGAAAGTCGTGCCGTCTGCCATTAGGGCCAGCTCATACCGGCCTTCACCCAGGGATTTGCCGAAGCGATAACTGAAGGTGCCGTCACCCGCGGCGATATCCGGCGTTTGGCCATCATCCAATAGCGGCGACTCCTTTAGCTGGCCGGATTGGTCACGCTGCCGCAAGCTGATTTTAACCAGATCAAGAAACGCTTTTTGGTTGATCACCGTGCCGTCCTGGGTCAGCTGCACGAAATAATAAGGCGCATCGTCGATGCTCAAATTATTGGGCAAACCGGTGACGCGTACTTTTAAATTGGTGACCACCATCACCCGGTTGTCGCTGTCCTGCGTGCCGCGAATGCGCCACTCGCCCGGCTCGGGTTTGTTGAGAGTGATAAGATCGTAGCCGGCATCACTGTGCCAACGCGCTGACGCGGGCGGCGCGACGGCGTTATAGGTTTTATTGCCGGGCGCGATCAATTCAATGGGTATTTCCGCGTCGCGGAACACTACCAAAGTCATCTCTTCGATACTGGCATCCACTTGCACGGTATTATCCTTGATCGGCAAGCTGTCCGGCTTGGTGGCTTTTTCAAACATCCGCAGGAATACCCGCTGCAAAGCGTCGGCATTGTCGACCTGTTCGTACCAGCCGTCACTGGCGGCGGCCAATTGCCGTAACAAGGCGTGATCCGCTTCTTTGGAGAGGGCCACGGTGTGGATTTTGACGTTGGCGTCGTGCAACCGGGGCAGTATCTCGTTGACGATGCGATGGCGCGAAGCCGCGTTGAGGGCGGTGTCTTTCGAAATATCCACGAAGCCATCGGTGAGCATGATGAGGCTGCGCTGAGAAGCGGGGTCGGCGCTTTGCCAATCCTGACTGGCCTTGACCAAGGCATCTTCGATATTGGTGTATAAACCCGTGGAGCTGATCTTGGCGGCGGCCTGTTGCGCCCGGTCTTTCCACGGCTGGTTCACCGCACCGTGCGGGACCAGCATGTTCACCTCTTGGCCATAGGTCCAGACCCCGGCGCGCGAACCATTGGGCAACAGACCGGTCAGCAGCCGCAGCGCGGGGGCCCGCAGATTATTAGGGTCGTTGCGCTTCATGCTGCCGGAGATGTCGATCAAGATGCGCACATCGTTGGCTGCTTCACTGGCGGCGGCCAAGCTGGCTGCAGGGTATGCAAAAGACCAAAATAGGCCCGCCGCTATGATCAGAAGCAGGGGATTACGCCTTGATTCCATCCTTTTACCCTTGGGCTGTGGCCGGCGGGGTCATTACCCGCGGCGGCTGATCCGTACTAAACCTTTATTAAGTATCGGACAAATTAAGGGGGGACTTTACCCAGGGTGGTGAGCGCAGCGTCGAATTATCGGGGGGCACTAAAAAAACAAACCCCCGGCCTCTGTTCGAGACGCGGGGGGATAAGGCCAAACGCTACTGACCTGCCGAGACGCGGTTAATCGCTTTCCTTGTGATAGGCCACGACGCGCTCCACCTCGTTTTTGGAGCCGAGGATGACCGGCACACGCTGGTGCAGGCCGTTGGGTTTGAGGTCGAGCATGCGCTCGCGGCCGGTGGAGGAGGCGCCACCAGCCTGCTCGATGATAAAGGACATCGGATTGGCTTCGTACATCAGACGCAGCTTGCCGGCCTTGGAGGGGTCTTTGGTGTCGCGGGGATACATGAAGATGCCGCCGCGCACCAGGATGCGGTGCACTTCCGCCACCATCGACGCCACCCAGCGCATATTGAAATCCTTGCCGCGCGCGCCTTCTTTACCGGCCAGGCACTCGCTGATGTAACGTTGCATCGGCGCTTCCCAGAACCGACTGTTGGAGGCGTTGATGGCGAATTCCTTGGTGTCGGCCGGCACCTGCATATTGGGATGGGTGAGGTAATACTCGCCCACATTGCGGTCGAGGGTGAAGCCGTTGACCCCGTGGCCGGTGGTGAGCACTAGCATGGTGGACGGGCCGTAGAGGGCGTAACCGGCGCACACCTGGCGGGTGCCGGGTTGCAGAAAATCGTCGGCGGTGATGTCTTTTTTACCTTCGGGCGCCTTTAAGATCGAGAAGATGGTGCCCACCGAAATATTGATATCGATATTGGATGAGCCATCCAAAGGATCAAACAGCAGCAGATATTTACCTTTGGGGAACTGAGGAGGGATGGGCAGGATTTCCTCCATCTCCTCGGAGGCCATGGCCGCCAAGTGGCCGGAGCGTTCGCTGGTGCTGATCATCACGTCGTTGGAGATCACGTCCAGTTTCTTTTGATCTTCGCCCTGCACGTTCTCGGTGCCGGCCCCGCCCAGCACGCCCGCCAGCGCGCCCTTGTTGACGTCGTTGGCGATGATCTTGGTGGCGGTCACGATGTCGTTGAGCAAGAGGGTGAACTCACCGGTGGCGCCGGGGATGCGGCGCTGCTCTTCGATAATAAACTGGGTAATGGTGGTGCCCGTTATCATGCTGCTGATTCCTTAAGGTTGAGATGAGCCGTGGGTGCCCGTCGACGGGGCCGCCGGCCCGTGAGCGGCGCGGCGTGCACGCTGAGAAAGTGCTTGCCCGCTGCCGGCAAAAAGTCCGGCGCTGTTCCTCAGCGTCTAGTGTGGGCGGTATTATCCCGGTTTGGATTGACAAAATACAAGCTGGACACCTTCTTGCCGGTTTACCCCGGCCGCCGCAGGCCCTACCATGGCGCCGGTGGCAAGGCAGGATGACAACGCGGTCCCTCTATCATTTTTTTCGCCACCAAGCCCGGTATTTAATGTTGACAGGAGTGCCTTTGAAACAGTTGTGGCGACCGCTCACCGGCGCCGTGATCTTGGTCGGCTTCGCCGTCTTCGTCGAACGCTATCTCGGCTGGGCCGCCTTGCTGGCGCCCTGGCGGGAACTGCCATGGTGGGAAACTCTGCTCGCGTCGGGGCTGGCGGTGTTCAGCTATTGGGTGAGAACGGCGCGGCTGTTCGACTATTTCCACGCCGAAATGCGCGGCGGCTTCGCGTTGTGTTTCAAACTCACACTCCAGCACAACCTGCTCAATAATCTACTGCCGATGCGCAGTGGCGAGTTGAGTTTTCCGATGCTGATGTCTCGCTACTTCAGTGTGCCCGCGCGGCGTTCGGTGCCGGCGCTGTTGTGGTTCCGCGCCCTCGACCTACACACCCTGGCCATTTTCGCGCTGCTGGCCCTCCAGCCCGTCGGCGGCGCGACTCCCTACATTGTAGTGGGTCTGCTGGTATGGCTGCCGTTGCCGCTGCTGACCTTTATCTATGCGCAACGCTTGCGCGAGGCGCTGAATAAACATGATGCCGGCGGCTGGCGGCACCAGCTTGGCCAATTGCTCACCGGCTTGCCGCAGGGGCGGGGCGCTTTTTGGCGGGCCTGGGGCTGGACCTTGGTTAACTGGGCGGTGAAACTGGCGGCCTTCGCCTGGGTACTGCGGTTTTTCATCGGCATCTCCGTGCCCGCGGCGTGGATGGGCGCCATCGCCGGCGACCTCACCAGCGTGTTGCCGGTGCACGGCATCGCCGGCGCCGGTACTTATGAGGCGGGGGTGGTGGCGGGCTTAGTGCCCTACGGCGTGGAACCGGCGGCCGCCTTGGCGGCGGCAGTGAATCTGCATTTGTTTTTACTGGGCACGACGCTGGCGGGCGGTGCGGCCAGCTTGCTGATAAAAGGTGGACGACGTGGATGAGATGTTGTTGTTGTGGATCAATCAAAACTGGGCCCATCCGGTGCTGGACGGTGTATTCAGTTGGCTGTCGTCGCGCACCGGTTTCGCCTTGCCCTTCGCGCTGGTGTTGCTGGCGCTGTTCGCCTGGCGCTGGCGCAAAATCGGCATTCAATTGTGGCTGCTGTTGATCTTCGTGGTGGGTGCCGGTGATTTCCTCGGGAACCTGCTCAAAGGGATGCTGGCCGAAGTCCGGCCCTGTTATGCGCTGGCCGCGCAGCTGCGGCAATTGGATCGCGCGCCCGGCGTCGGCTGCGGCCCCAGCATGACCGGTATGCCTTCCAATCACGCGCTCAATGCCTTCGCCACCGCGACCTTTCTCAGCCTGGTGCTGGGCGGACGCGCCGCCTGGCTGTTCGTCATTGCCACGCTGGTGGCGCTGTCGCGGGTCTATTTAGGCAAACATTATCCCAGCCAAGTCGGAGCGGGGGCGTTGATCGGCCTGTTTTGGGGGCTCGCGAGCGCATGGCTCGGGTTAAACTATCTCCCTTTTGTAAAACGCATCCGCTCCCTCGCCGCAGCAGGACATTCTCGACATGCAAATTGAACAAACCGATCGGCCGCATCGCCTCTCGCTGGTGGTGCCGATGTACAACGAAGAAGACAACGTGGCGCCGCTGGTTAACCAAGTCCATGAGGCGTTGGCCGATTACCGCCATCCCTGGGAATTGGTGCTGGTCAACGACGGCAGCGCCGACGCCACCGAACAACAGATGCGGCTGGCCATTCAGCAATGGGGCAACCATGTGCGCCTGGTCGACTTGCAGCGCAACTTCGGCCAGACCGCCGCCATGCAGGCGGGCATCGACGCGGCGCGCGGCGATGTGATCGTCACCATGGACGGCGATCTGCAAAACGACCCCGTCGATATTCCGCGCATGGTGAAACGCCTCCTGGAAGAGGATTTGGATTTGGTGGCGGGCTGGCGCCAAAACCGTCAGGACACCTTGCTGCGCAAGATACCGTCGCGCATCGCCAACCGGCTGATCGGCCGTATCACCCAAGTGGAACTGCACGACTACGGCTGCAGCCTCAAGGTGTTCCGCGCCAACATCATCAAAAGCGTGCGGCTTTACGGCGAGATGCATCGCTTCATCCCGGCCTGGATGGCGGCCAGCACCTCGGCGCGCCGCATCAAGGAAGAAGTGGTGCGCCACCATGCCCGCCAGTACGGCCAATCTAAATACGGCATCGGCCGTACCTTCCGGGTAGTACTCGATCTGCTGGTGGTGTATTTCTTCATGCGCTTCCGCAGCCGGCCCGGCCACTTCTTCGGCCGCATCGGCCTGATCTTCGGCGCACTGGGCATGTTGGGTCTCGGCTATCTCGCCTTCATCAAACTCATCGTGGGTGAAGACATCGGCACCCGGCCCTTGCTGCTCATCAGCGTATTGCTCATGTTTATGGCCGTGCAGTTTCTCACCACCGGCGTGTTGAGCGAAATGATGACGCGGACCTATTACGAATCCAGCCAGACCCGTTCTTATGTGGTACGCGACGATGGCAACGGCGGACCCAAGGACATGGATTGGAAACTACCGGAATAACGCCGCATTCAACACACCGCGACGGCCTG
Source organism: Gammaproteobacteria bacterium (assembly GCA_023266095.1). Classification (GTDB taxonomy): domain Bacteria; phylum Pseudomonadota; class Gammaproteobacteria; order DRLM01; family DRLM01; genus CAKKSB01. The sequence goes on from JAHFRV010000004.1 coordinate 31,459, forward strand.
CGGCTGGCGGCGCTGGCCTTGGCCCTGGTCGCGGTGAAGGCCGTCCTCACTCGCGCCGCCGGTGTCGAGCCGCATTACGACGAGGCCCAATATTGGGAATGGTCGCGGCAGCTGGATTGGAGTTACTACTCCAAGGGTCCGCTGGTGGCGTGGCTGATCGCCTTGTCCGAATCCCTCTTCGGCCACGGCGAGTGGCAAGTGCGCCTGCCCGCCTGGCTGGCTCACGGAGCGCTGCTGGCCGTGGTATTCCACTTCGCCCGCGATGTGTGGCAAAGTCGCGCCGCCGCCTGGTGGGCGGTGTGGCTCACCTTGTTCACCCCAGTGTATTTCACCCTCGGCCTGGTGATGACCACCGACATCTGGCTGTTCCTCTGCTGGACTTGGGGTTTGTGGGCGGTGTATCGCGCGCTGATATTCGAATGGCCCCGCGCCTGGTTTGAAGTGGGCGCGGCGGTGGGCATCGGCGCGCTCACCAAACTCAGCATCGGCCTGTTGCCGGCGGCGGTGGGCATCGCCGTGTTGCTCCATCCGCGCTGGCGGGCGCAGCTGAAATTGCCGCAGTTGTGGGGCGGACTGCTGCTCATGCTCATCATCATGAGTCCGGTCCTGGCATGGAACGCCACCCACGATTGGGTGATGTTCCGCCATGAAGGCGGCCACGTCGGCCGCGCCGACTGGTCGGTGTTGCGCGCCTTGTCTTTTCTGCTGGAGCAGGCCGTCGCGCTGTCACCGGTGGTAGTGCTGATCGCGCTCGGCGTGTTGTGGCGGCCGCCTAAAGAAAGCGGCCCGCGTTTAATATGGAGCCTGTCGCTGGCGTGGCTCGCCTTTTTTGTCTTCAAGGCGCTCAGCGCCAAAGTGCAAGTGAATTGGCCCGCCGCCAGCTATATCGGTTTGCTGATTTTATTCGCCGGCCACGTCCCCGCACTGGCGGCTTGGCAACGGCGCGCCTTGTTCGGCGGCTTCGCCCTGGCCTTGGCGCTGATGTTCGCCGCCTATTTTCCTTATGCCCTGGGTTTGCACCAAGATCCCTTTAAAGACACCAAGGCCTGGCGCGCGCCCGTCGCCGCCTTGAGCGCGCAAACGCCGCCGGTGCAATTTATTCTCACACCCAACTACAAACTCGCCGCCGAAGTCGCGTTTTACTGGCCGGACTATTTACCGGTGTATGTGGCGGGCGACAGCGCGCGCCGTTTCAATCAGCACGACTTGTGGCCCAGTATAGCTCGCGAGGCCGGCCGCGACGGTCTGTGGGTCAGCACCTCGCCCGATACACCGTCGGAACTGACGCGCGCCTTCGCTCGGTGCACGCCATTAACTGCCATTCCGGCGCGTGCTCCGGATGCTACGACTCTGCGCACTTTGTATGCGCGTCATTGTCGTGAGTACCGGCCGATCGTATGGCCGAGGCCGGGGAGTTATTGATATCGGTATTAATCCGGCAATTAACAAGATGAAACGAATGGCTCCCTCCCTCTGGAAGGGGAGGGGATTTACTGCAATCAGTGCATTCATCATTTCAATTGCAGGTTTGATAGTAGAGATGAGACAAATCAGGGCCGCGTTCGGATGAACGTCTGCACACTGCGCCTATAATTAATACTCAGCCGCTCAGCTTGCGTTGATAATTCAACACCCGTCCCTTGAAGGCTGCGCCTTTGGCTTCTTGCGGTGTCGGTTTCGCGGAGGAATGGCCGTAACCCAGCGCGGTCATTTCCCGCGTGAATCTGCCGTGATGGCCGCGGCCGGGATCGACGATGATCACTTCCACCTCGGCGCTGGAATGGCGGGCGATGAAGCGCGACAACAAACCGGGATGGGCCGATTCGTACAATACGTCACTGCCGATGATCAGATCGAACTTGCCGAGCCGGGGATTTTCCGTCAGCCAATTGCCGCTTTGAAACTTGATGGGCGGGAAATGATTGAGCGCGATGTTCTTCACTAAAAACGGACCGGCCAAGGGATGGATATCGCTGGCGGTGATGTCGCCGCCTTGTTGATGAATCACGATGCTGGCCACCGCGATGCCGCAGCCCACTTCCAGAATTCGTTTCCCCGCGATGGGGAAGCGGCTCATGATCTCGGCGAGGATCAATCCCGACGGCCACACCACGCCGAACAACGGCCAGGTCGCCGATGAGATGCCCAGCCGTTCCGCTACTCCCGCGGGATCGGCGTATTGCTGCTTATCCAGCAGGGAGCGGATTTGAAAATCCACCCGGCCGATGGCGTGGGTCGCGAATTTGACTTGGTAATCCGGCATGGTGAACCCGCCTCGGCGGTCGAACTCTGTTTGGGGTAAACCCCCGCTCCATTCATCGGGAAGATAGCCGCGCCGGGGGATGAGGCGCTTAGCGCAAGGTGTCCGCAACGATGACGCCATCACGCCTTGAGGTGATGCAGGGGGTGGCGCCATGGTACACGCTTTGCGGTTTCTCCGGAGATAACGTGGTTTGGCGGCGGCGTAACCGCGGGCCGGTCTCACCGCGTTGCGACACTGCCCGGCCGCCGGCGTTGCCTGGCGGCCGGGAATTCACTAAGCTTGCCCCCCACCCCGCCGCATGAAGGACACCCTGTGGATCTCGCCCCCCTCCGTTTGAAGCAGCAAGAAGACAAACGCCTGCGCGCCGGCCATGTCTGGGTATTCAGCAACGAAGTGGACATCGCCGCGACGCCGCTCACCGCCTTCGCAGCGGGCCAGCCGGTGGAGTTTCAAGACCACGCCGGCAAGAGTCTGGGCAGCGGTTATGTGAATCCGCATTCGCTGATCTGCGGCCGCCTGGTGAGCCGCGACGCGAAATATATCCTCAACAAATCGCTGCTGGTGCACCGCCTCAATATCGCCTTGTCACTGCGCGAACGGCTGTTCGCCAAACCGTATTACCGGCTGGTGTTCGGCGAGGGCGACGGCCTGCCCGGACTGGTGGTGGACCGTTACGGCGACACCCTGGTGGCGCAGATCAACACCGCGGGCATGGAACGCATCAAAGACGAGGTGGTGGTCGCCCTGCAGGAAGTGCTGCAACCGGCCCGCATCGTGTTCCGCAATGACAGTTCGAGCCGCGCCCTGGAAGGTTTGGAGAATTACGTTGAAACCGCCTGGGGCGAGCCGGCGGACGAGGTGGCGCTGGAAGAAAACGGCGTGCGCTTCGAGGCGCCCATCCTCAGCGGCCAGAAGACCGGCTGGTTTTACGATCACCGCATGAACCGCGCCCGCATGCAGCAGTATGTGGCCGGCAAGCGGGTGCTGGACGTGTTCAGCTATATCGGCGGCTGGGGGGTGCAGGCCGCGGCGGCAGGGGCCGAACAGGTCATGTGCGTCGACAGCTCGGAACAGGCCTTGGCGCGGGTGAGCCGCAACGCCGCGCTGAACGGGGTGGAGGGACGGGTGAATACCAGTCACGGTGAGGCCTTCGAGGCGCTCAAGCAATTGCGCGAAGAGCGCGAGCGTTTCGACGTGGTCATCCTCGATCCGCCGGCCTTCATCAAACGCAAAAAGGATTTTCATGCCGGGTTGGCCGCTTATCAGCGCCTCAATCAACAGGCCATGCAGGTGCTGGCGAGGGACGGGATATTGATCTCGGCCTCCTGTTCCTACCACCTGTCGGCGGCCAATCTGCGCCAGGTTTTGCAACAGACCAGCCGCCACGTCGACCGCAACCTGGTGATCCTCGAACAAGGCCAGCAGGGGCCGGACCACCCCATTCTGCCGGCAGTGGTTGAAACCGAATATCTCAAAGCCTTGATCTGCCGGGTGCTGCCCAATTAATGGAAGCTCTGAATAATTCCATCCTGGAATTCTCAAAGCCCATCTCTGCGCCGCAGGAACCATCGATTAATCAGAGGCTCCCTAACTGGTTGGGACGGCCTGGGTCAGGCCGCTCAAGCCATGGCCTGAATTACCCGCTATACTTTACAGGCCCCGCGGGAGGGTGGGGATAGGGGCGGTTCAGGCCGCCACTGTTAATGGGCAGCGGGTGCGAGGGGTTGCACCAATTCTGCCGAAACACAGACAGGTACCAATAACAGAACAACTTACCTTATGAGAGCAGCCAAACCCCTGCACTGTATTTTGCTCGGACTGGCCTTGACGGCCAGCAGCGGGCTGGCCCTGGCCCAATCGGACATCTACGTCTACCGCGATGAGAGCGGCGTGCTCAATTTCACCAACATCCGCAGCCATGACCGGCGCGACACCTTGGTGGAAGTGAAGAAATACCGCTCCGCCGGACCGCGCGCCAGCAAAGTGACGTATAGTCCGGGCCGCCAGATCAGCGCGCCGCTGCGAGCCATGGAGCCGCCCGCCCACCTAGACAGCATCGTGACCCGCGCCGCGGCAGATTATCAAGTGGACAAGGCCCTGGTACACGCGATTATTCAGGCCGAGTCCGCCTTCAACGACCGCGCCATTTCCGCCAAAGGGGCCTCGGGCCTGATGCAGTTGATGCCGGCCACCGCGCAACGCTTTGGCGTGCGTAATGTGTTCGACCCCACTCAGAACGTTACCGGCGGAGTGCGTTATATGCGCGCCTTGCTCGAACAGTTTCGCTTCGACATCCGCTTGGCGCTGGCCGCTTATAACGCCGGTGAGAACGCCGTGTTGCGTTACGGCGGCATTCCGCCTTATCCGGAAACGACCAATTACGTCAATAAAGTAATGCAGCTGCACACCCTCTACCGCAATCGCGGTTGAGCTCCCCGCACCGCCGCAAAGGTTTTACCCGGCGCGCCGCAAATCGTTACAATACCGGCCATTCAGCCGCAGGCGCCCGCATGTTGACTTACCCGAATATCGATCCCGTCGCCCTTCAGCTCGGCCCGCTCAAAATCCATTGGTATGGATTGATGTACCTGGTCGGCTTCAGTGCCGCCTGGTGGCTGGGCCGCCGGCGGGCGCGCCGCCCCGCTTCGGGCTGGTCGGATCAGCAGGTGGCGGATCTGATTTTTTACGGCGCGATGGGCGCGGTGCTGGGCGGCCGTCTGGGTTACGTCCTCTTTTACGACTTCCCGGCCTTTCTCGCCGAACCCTTGCGCATCTTCAAGGTGTGGGAGGGGGGCATGTCGTTTCACGGCGGGTTAATCGGCGTGATCATCGCCATGTGGCTGCTGGGCCGTCACTGTCACAAAAGTTTTTTCCAGGTCGCTGACTTCACCGCGCCGCTGGTGCCTATCGGTCTCTGTGCCGGCCGTATCGGTAATTTCATCAACGGCGAGTTGTGGGGGCGGGTCAGCGATGTGCCGTGGGCCATGGTGTTCCCGACCGGCGGACCGCTGCCGCGCCATCCCTCGCAACTTTACGAAGCACTGCTCGAAGGCGTGCTGCTGTTCATCATCCTCTGGCTGTATTCCAGCAAGCCGCGGCCGGCGATGGCGGTGTCGGGACTGTTTCTGCTGGGCTATGGCAGCTTCCGTTTCAGCGTCGAGTTCGTGCGTGAGCCGGATATTCAATTGGGCTATTTGGCCTTCGATTGGCTGACCATGGGCCAAGTATTGTCGGCGCCGCTGATCGTCGGCGGCGCAGCGCTGTTGTGGTGGGCGTACCGGTCGGCGCCCCGAAAAATCCATGACGAAGGATCGCGGCGATGAAGCAATACCTGGAACTGATGCGTCACGTCCAACAACACGGCGTGCGCAAGGAAGACCGCACCGGTACCGGCACGCTGAGTGTGTTCGGTCATCAGCTGCGTTTCGATCTCGCCGCCGGCTTTCCGGTGGTCACCACCAAGAAACTGCACCTGCGTTCCATCATCCACGAGCTGCTGTGGTTCCTCAAAGGCGACACCAATATCCAATATCTGCGCGATAACGGCGTAAGCATTTGGGACGAGTGGGCCGACGCCGACGGTGAACTCGGTCCAATCTACGGTTACCAGTGGCGCTCGTGGCCGGCACCGGACGGCCGGCATATCGATCAGATCAGCCAGGTCATCGAGCAGATCAAAAAAAATCCCGACTCGCGGCGCCTGATCGTCAGCGCCTGGAACGTCGCCGATATCGAGCATATGGCACTGCCGCCCTGCCACGCCTTTTTTCAGTTCTACGTGGCGGAGGGGCGTTTGTCCTGCCAGCTCTATCAGCGTAGCGCCGATATCTTTCTCGGCGTGCCGTTCAATATCGCCTCCTATGCCTTGCTGACGTTAATGATCGCGCAAGTCACCGGCTTGCAGCCCGGCGAATTCGTGCACACCCTCGGCGACGCCCACCTCTATCTCAATCACCTCGAACAGGCGGCGCTGCAATTGTTGCGCACACCGTACGCCTTGCCGCGCATGCAGCTCAATCCGGCGGTGAAGTCGATCTTCGATTTCCATTACGAGGACTTTGAATTGCTGGATTATCAATCTCACCCCGCCATCAAGGCGCCGGTGGCGGTGTAGGGCGGTGATCATCTCCCTCATCGCCGCCATGGGCGAAGGCCGGGTGATCGGTATTGAAAACCGTTTGCCCTGGCGCCTGCCCGCCGATATGCAACACTTCCGCCGCGTCACGATGGGCAAGCCGGTGCTGATGGGACGCAAAACCTTCGACTCTATCGGCAAACCGTTGCCGGGGCGGCTCAATATCGTCGTCAGCCAAGACCGCGCCTTTCATCCCGAGGGGGTGGTGACCGCTCATAGCATTGAAGACGCCCTCACTGCGGCGGGCGACGCCGACGAAATCATGGTAATCGGCGGCGCTTCGTTTTATGAACAGCTGTTGCCGCGCGCGCAACGTTTGTACCTCACCGAAATCCACCACAACTTCGTCGGCGATGCCTTTTTCCCGGCGATGAATCCTCAAACGTGGCGCGAAATGGCCCGCGAAGACCACGCGCCGGACGCCAACAATCCTTACGCCTATAGTTTCGTGACCTTGGAGCGACGGAACTCTTAAATTCCCCGACGGGTTTCAGCGGAGGCGCCCGCGTCTCGCCCTAAACAGCGGCTACGTTAATTTTTTCAGCTTATTTCGATAAAGGCCACTCTAGGCCTTTTCTCGCGGCCTACCGCGGCCGTTAACTTCTACAGCCCCCCTTGCAATTAGCGCAGGGCATGGCGCTGAAGATGGTTAAAAAATGCATCTCCCTGCGCGCCGGATTAGTTAATAGCCTTAACGGCGATCATTCGAAAACTATTTCTGAATGGGCTATTAATAGACGCGCAGCGTTGTGCCGTGATATCAGCAGTCCGAGGTTAGCTAGTAAAATGAAAAAGGATACTTCATTACCTACAGGTAGCAGTCATCTTGACTTGCTAAGCCACAACGCCACCATGGCACGGCTCAAAGCCGGCATGGACCGGCTCGGTGATCTACCCATCTTCAGCACCAGCATCAATAAAGTGCGGCGGGTCAGCTCCGATCCGCAGGCTGATGCCATGGCCGTGGCCCAGGAGGTGTTGAAGGACGCGAACTTGAGCAGCAAACTCTTACGCCTCGCCAACTCGGCTTATTACAACCGGGGCCTCGGCAAAATCTCGGTGATCTCGCGCGCAGTGATCATGATGGGTTTCGAGACCGTGCGTAACCTCACCCTCACCTTGAAACTGATCGAGAGCTTTCAAAAATCCAACACCGCCGTCGATATGAGCCGCTTGCTGGTACGCTCTTATCTGGCGGCCGGCTTGGTGCGGAATGTGGCGACCAAATGCGGCGTCAAGGATATTGAAGAGAGTTATGTGTGTGCGTTGTTGCACAATCTGGGCGAGATCATCGTGGCCTATGTGCTGCCGCACGAATTCATGAAGATACAGGAACAACAAAAGCTCGCGAAGGTGATCCATAGCCAGGCTCAGCATAATGTGCTCGGCACCAGCTTTGACGCCATCGGTCAGGATTTGGCGGGAACCTGGGAATTTCCGCCGCTGGTGGTGAGCTCGATGTCACGCACGTCGATCAAGATCAGCGGCGTCGTGCACGATCGCTTGCAGATCAATCGCGCACTATCCTTTTTCGCCAACGACTTGGTGGGTGCCTTGTATGTCGAGGCCAGCGATTCCGCTGAGCGCTTTTCTAGCTCCATGCGCAACCTCGCGGCGGTTACCGGCTCGGAGTCCGGCCTTATCGAACACAGCCTTGGTGAATCCTTCCGCATGTCCTGCGCGCTGGCCCACGATTACGGCTTAGACAAAAATCTGCTCAAACCCCTGTTAGGCGAAGGCGACGACACTGCTCGCGATAAATGGGCCCGGCAATTTTCTTATCTCGCCTCCACCGGTAAGGAACAGCCCGCCTCTCCAATCATGGTGGCGGATGATACAAATTCACTTGCCGAGACTGGCAATCCGTCTCTGAAAAATGCCGCACTGGCCACTCCGCTCGCGGCCGCTGTCAAACCCGTTGCGGCGGTTGCGCTAGTGCCGATTTCCGCGTCGGATACGACAACCAGCGCCGCCGCGCAGCCGGTTGCGACGGCGCCGTCCTCGGCCGTTACCGAGCCCGCTGCCGCAACGATACATGAGGCGCAGTTACAATTAACCTTGATTCAGGAAATCAGCAATTTGATTGCGCAAGGCGCGCGCTTGAATCAAGTGTTCGTCAAAGCGCTCGAAGGCATACAACGCGGCGTGGGATTTGATCGTGTCATTCTGTGTCTGGTTACGCCGGACCGGCGCAATTATGTCGCCCGGCTGGCGGTAGGACAAGGCCGTGAACAAATGAAGGAATTTTTTGCATTGCCCATCGAACCGCAGCGTGATTTTTTTTCCAAGGTGCTTATAGAAGGGGGAGAAGTGTTAGTGGCAGATACCGCCCATCCCGCTTACGCGGCGCTGCTGCCCAAGGACTTTCTCCGCGTCGCCGCCGTTAAGAGTTTCATCGTCGTCGCCGTGAGCTATGAGGGTAAACCGGTCGGTTTTTTCTACGCGGACCGGTCGGTTTCACAACGGCTGATCGACGCCGGGGATTTGCGCAACATGGTGAACTTCGTCACTCAGGCCCGCTTGGCCTTGCGTTTATGCAGTTAATCATCAACCGATTGATGGTCGTGATCCGCCGCGCAGGACATGCGTTCGACAGCGAACGCTTCTTCATCGACATCATGGCGAAAACCCAAAATTACCGGTTATTCTGGCGTCATGATTATTTAAATCATCCGCCCTCTCGCACTTGGTTGCAGGCTGGTTATAATGAACATACCGCTTAGCGTCACCAAAATCAGGGAGTGCCGAGCATGATCATGGGTGATTTGCGCCTATTCGCCGATAGCGATGCGCTGAGTTACGCCGCCGCGCAACGCTGGGTGCAGTTGGCGGAAGCGGCCATTTCGGCGCGGGGGAAATTCCATGTCGCGCTCTCGGGAGGTTCCACACCTCGCGCTTTGTATCGCCGGCTCGCTAATCCAGACTTCGCCGATCGCATCGCCTGGGACCGGGTGCATGTCTATTTCGGCGATGAGCGCCAGGTGCCGCCGGATCATGCCGACAGCAATTACCTCATGGCCAAAGACGCCTTGCTCAATCATGTGCCCATTCCGCCCGCGCAGATTTACCGCATGGAAGGGGAGCGCGAGGATATACACGAAGCCGCGACCAAATACGCGCAACTGCTCAGTTCTCGACTGCCGATGTCGGCGCAAGGCGTCGTGCAATTCGATCTGTTGCTGCTCGGCCTCGGCCAGGATGGTCACATCGCTTCGCTATTTCCCGGCACGCCGGTATTACACGAACGAGCGCGCCTGGTCGAGGCGGTGTTCGTCGAAAAACTGCAAACCTGGCGCATCACATTCACCTTGCCGGTCATCGATCACGCCCGTCACGTATTGATTTTGGTCGACGGTGAAAAGAAAGCGCCGATTTTGCGTGATGTGTTCAGCGCGCGCACCACTCTACCTCCTTATCCGGTGCAGCTCATCACTCCGCATGGTATTTTAGAGTGGTATGTCGATAAGGAGGCGGCCGGTCTGCTTCCGGAAAGTTTACGTTCATGAAGGTGTTGGCCGGCGACATCGGCGGCACCAAAACTTTATTGCACATCGCCCATGTTGAGGACCGTCGATGCGACGTGCTACATCAGCGAAGTTATCGCAGCCTAGACTATGCTGATTTCGACGGTTTATTAACCGACTTTCTCGAGCACGCGCCCATTACGGCGCGCAGCGAGCTCAATTATGCCTGTTTCGGAGTCGCCGGGCCGGTGAGCGGTCCGGAGCACGGTCACCGCCATGCCAAGATCACTCAGTTGCCATGGCGCATGGACAGCCTCGCTTTGCAGGCCACCCATCGCTTGACCCGCGTCCGTTTGATCAACGACTTCCATGCCGTCGCCGCCGGTATCGATGCGCTCGGCCCGGACGATCTCGCCCCACTCAACACTATGCGGGCGCAGGCGCAGGCGCCGCGGCTGGTGGTCGGTGCGGGCACTGGTTTGGGTGTGGCCCAGCTGATGTGGGCGGACGGAGCTTATCGCATCTTTCCTTCGGAAGGCGGCCACATTCATTTCGCCCCCACCGATACCGTGCAGATGGATCTGTTGAAACATCTGCAGCATGTGTATGGCCGCGTTTCCTGTGAGCGGGTAGTCTCGGGGCCGGGCTTGGTGGATATATTCCGCTTCCTTGGCATGGCACAGCGCGAGGCGGCCGCACCCTTACTCACCAACGCGACCAACCCGGACCCGGCGGCGGTCATCGCGGCGCGCGCCGAGGCCGGCGATCCGCTGGCCCGGCGGGCCATACAACTTTTTATTTCGATTTACGGCGCGATTACCGGTGATCTTGCGCTGGTGAGCTTGGCATATGGCGGTATTTATCTTGCCGGCGGCATCGCGCCTAAACTCCTGCGCGCCTTTACTCTGGATGACTTCATGGCGGCTTATCGCGAGAAAGGCCGCATGAGTGGCTTAGTGAACAATATGCCGGTATCGGTGATACTCAATCCCCACGTGGGCTTATTTGGCGCAACCTTACTGGCGGCGGATTTGAGCGAGAGCGCGGTTGATTGAGTCTGCTCGGCGGCATGCTTTGCGTAAGCTTCGCCGATTAATTTAATGCCTGATACCAACCAGGTGCTGACGATCGGCCATGCTAACTAAAGGGGACTTGAACTTCCCCTTTGCGTTTAACCGGCCCGGCCTAAATGTTAGACGTCGAGATTTGAAACCGACAAAGCGTTTTGCTCGATGAATTCGCGCCGCGGTTCGACCTGATCACCCATTAAGGTCGTGAAAATTTCATCGGCGGCCACCGCGTCTTCGATTCTCACCCGCAATAAACGCCGCGTATCGACATTCATGGTGGTATCCCACAATTGCTCGGGATTCATTTCACCGAGACCTTTATAACGTTGGATATGCTGGCCGCGTTTGGCCTCTTCCATGATCCAGTCCAACGCTATTTTGAAGGAATTCACGGCCAGCTTGCGTTCACCGCGTTGCACATAGGCGCCGTCGCCGAGCAAGCCTTGTAATTGTTGTCCCAGCTCCACTATCGCCCGGTATTCGCCGGAATTGAAAAATTCCACCCGGAGAATTTTGGTGCTGGTAACGCTGTGCGCGGTCTCGTGGATGACGGCGTGATACGTGTCGGCGCCTGGGTCTTGCTCGATTGTGATTTCGTAATGGGAGAGACCGCTACCGATCAAGGCTTGCTGCACCTCGGCGAACCAGGCTTGGGCCTTGGCGCGATCGCGCATGTCCGCCGCCGTAAACACCGGCATGTGGATCATTTGTTCCAGTACCGCCTCTGGAATACGCCGCGCGAGTCGCTTGGTAGTGGCTTTTACCGCCAGATAACGTCTGGCCATGTGTTCAAAAGCCTCGCCGCTGATGGGTGGCGCATCGTGAGCGACAAACAGTCGCGCCTCTTGCAGCGCAGTCTCCAATAAATAGGCATTGAGCTCGTTGTCGTCTTTTACATAACGCTCCTGCTTACCCTTTTTCACCTTGTAAAGCGGCGGTTGGGCGATATACAGGTGACCGCGCTCGAAGAGTTCAGGCATCTGCCGGTAGAAAAAGGTCAGTAGCAGGGTGCGGATATGAGAGCCGTCCACATCGGCGTCGGTCATGATGATGATGCGGTGGTAACGCAGCTTGTCCGGATTGTATTCTTCGCGGCCTATGCCACAACCGAGCGCGGTGATCAGAGTCCCGATCTCCTGCGAAGATATCATTTTGTCGAATCTGGCTTTTTCTACATTGAGAATCTTGCCTTTGAGCGGCAGGATGGCCTGATATCGTCGGTCGCGCCCCTGTTTGGCCGACCCGCCCGCGGAATCACCCTCAACGATGAACAGCTCGGATGCGGCAGGGTCTTTTTCCTGGCAATCCGCCAGCTTGCCGGGCAGGCCGGCGATGTCCAGCACACCTTTGCGGCGGGTCATCTCGCGGGCTTTGCGGGCGGCCTCACGGGCGCGGGCCGCATCAATGATCTTCGCGGTAATGGCCCGCGCCTCCGAAGGATTTTCCAGGAGATAATCCTGGAGTTTCTCGGACACGGCGGACTCCACCACCCCCTTGACCTCGGAAGACACCAATTTTTCCTTGGTCTGCGACGAGAATTTCGGATCGGGTACTTTCACTGACAAGACGGCGGTAAGGCCTTCGCGCGCATCGTCGCCGGTGGTAACAATCTTGGCTTTTTTCGCTTCGTTTTCAATGTATTGATTGAGGGTGCGCGTCAGCGCGCTACGAAAACCGGCTAAGTGGGTGCCACCATCCCGTTGCGGGATGTTATTGGTGAAACAGAAAATATTTTCCTGATAGGAATCATTCCACTGCATCGCCAGCTCTACCACCGTGAGATCCCGCTCGGCGTAAAAATAGAATACTGAGGGATGCAGCGGGGTCTTGTTGCGGTTGAGATGCTCGACAAAGGCGCGGATACCGCCTTCATATTCAAAAATATCGGAACGCTCATTCCGTTCATCCAGCAGCTTGATGCGGACACCTTGATTCAAAAACGACAGTTCTCGCAAGCGCTTGGCCAAAATGTCGTAATGAAACTCGATATTGCTAAAAGTCAGCTTGCTGGGTTTGAAGCGGACGCTGGTGCCCGTGGTCGCGCTTGACCCCATTTCAGCCAAGGGGGCGTCAGGATTGCCGAAATGATAGGTCTGCTGAAAAATTTTGCCGTCGCGGTGGATAGTGAGGTTCAGCTCTTCGGAAAGGGCGTTGACCACTGACACCCCCACACCGTGCAAGCCACCTGAAACCTTATAGGAGTTGCTGTCAAACTTACCACCGGCGTGGAGCACGGTCATGATCACTTCGGCGGCGGAGCGGCCTTCTTCCGGATGAATATCGACCGGGATACCCCGGCCGTTATCAGTTACCGTAACAGCATCGTCCGCGTGAATTATGACTTGGATCTCGGTGCAATAACCCGCCAAGGCCTCATCGATGGCATTATCGACCACCTCAAATACCATATGATGCAGACCGGTACCGTCATCCGTATCGCCGATATACATCCCCGGGCGCTTACGAACCGCGTCTAACCCCTTTAACACTTTGATATTTGAGGAATCGTAGGTTTTGGCTTCTGCTGACATGGCAGGCTCCTATCACAATCGGGCGATTATAGCACCTCTGGCCGTAAAACAGCAGCTGATAATCTGGAATAACAATAAGATAGAGCATATATCCGGGGATTTAAGCTTGTGGCTTTATCTCGCCTTGTTCCACGTGAAACACGGTAAGCTCGGCATTAAATTCATGCGGTAGAGTTAATTGCTCAGTCGCGGTCATAAACACCTGGCAGTTCATTTCAGCCAATAACTGCAATAATTTAAAACGGTGTTGTTGATCCAGTTCCGAAGCGAAATCATCAACCAGAAAAACGCTGGGGTTGCTGTTGCAGTCGTTCACTACCATAGCCTGTGCCAACATCAATGCACACATCAGTAATTTCTGTTGGCCTCGCGAGACCACATCTTTAGCGGGTTTGCCGGCGGTTTTAATGATCAAGTCTGCACGGTGCGCGCCGTAACGGGTATAGCCAAATACTCGGTCCTGCTCTTGTCCCGTGCGTAGCACGTCGAAATAATCGGCATCCTCTCTCCACCCCGGCGCTAAGTTGAGCGAGATCGCTTCCAAATCACAAAGTCGTTTCAGATAGTATTCGATACGTGGGATCAGCCTGGTTAAATAAGCCAGCCGAAAACGGGTAATCCCCTGGGCTGATCTCACTAATTCATCATCCCAGGAACTGAGCTCATGGCCGGTGCGCAATGCCATATTGCGTTGTTTAAGCGCCCGCTGATGACGTCGCCATAATGGAAGAAATTGGGGTTCCACGTGGAACACACCCCAGTCTATGAAGCGGCGGCGTAATTGCGGACCGTCTGAAAGTAGGCGATGGCTATCGGGACCGAGGAAAATCACCGGTAAACGCTCGGATAAAGCCGCACGGTTAGCAGCCAGATTACCATCAATGCGATAATTGGCCCCATTACGATCAAATTCCGTGCCCAACGCCATACCAGAGCCTGCTAATTTACCTGTGACCACGCAGGTTTCAACGCCTGGTGGTAATAGATGACGCAAATCGACGCTCCGGAAGGAACAGCCGCGGCCTAAAAGATGAACTGCTTCAAGTATGCTGGTTTTACCCGCCCCATTGGCGCCCCAGAACAGATTAAATTGGGCACCCGGTAGCAGGCGGGCGGTACGGAGATTACGAAGGTTGTTTATATCCAGCCGGCTCAGCGCCATGACCTTCTTCCCGGCAAGAAATATAACAACCGAAGACCAGTCGCCTTATCAACGACTATGGTCACAACCTCATTGGCATCACGACGTATTTACAATGCATATCGCCTTGGGCCTGGATCAGACAACAGCTATTGGCGTCCGATAAACGTAACTCCACCGTATCGTCAGTGATTGCCGCCAGCGCATCTAAAATATAGGTAGAGTTAAAACCAATCTCTAGTCCACTACCTTGATAATCGACGGATATTTCTTCTTCCGCTTCTTCTTGCTCGGGATTGTGTGCCAAGACTTTCAGTGTGCCCGGCTCCAACTGTAGACGGATACTACGGTATTTTTCATTGGTGAGAATCGAAGTGCGTTGAACGGCATGGCGCAGGGTATCCCGCGCAGCAACCACTAATTTATCCGGATTTTGTGGTATCACCCTTTGATAATCAGGAAAACGGCCGTCGATAAGTTTAGAGGTGAATTTCAATTCATTGGTTATGACGCGAATATGATTCGTCCCGATTTGAACCTGAACAGGCAAATCTACGTCTAGAAGTAGACGCTGTAATTCGCTTATGCCTTTTCTAGGAACTATAACACTATGATTCTCATCTATTTTAATACTATTTTGAATGGCGCAGTAAGCCAGCCGGTGACCATCGGTGGCGACCGCCCGCAATTCATTGGCGTCGACTTCCAACAATAATCCATTCAAGTAGTAACGTACATCCTGATTCGCCATAGCGAACTGGGTACGTTCAATCAACCGTTTCAACACCGCTTGAGGAATGGAAAATTCCAGGACAGGGCGCATTTCCTCTACGTTGGGAAATTCAGCGGCCGGCAGGGTGGAAAGCACGAAACGGCTCTTCCCGGATTTGATGACCGCCCGATCCTTTTCCACGGAAATAGCCAATTGAGCGCCTTCCGGCAGGGCTTTGCAAATGTCCATAAATTTTCGAGCTGGCAATGTCGTTCTACCACTTTCCGAGGTATCCAACGAGGTGAAGACTTTCATTTCGACCTCAAGATCGGTCGCCGTCAACGCGATGCCCGCGAGTGAAACATCAACAAGCACATTGGACAGAATGGGCAAGGTCTGCCGACGTTCTACGACGCCATTCACAGTCTGTAAAGGTTTTAATATGGCTTCGCGCTGTATAGTAAATTTCATAATCTTTAATACCTAAGATATAAACTTATTACTGTAATTAGGCCTGTGGGCAACTACCATAATGCAGGTTATAAATTTAAAAATCAAAAAGTTAAACTGTGTATAACCCTATTGAGATGTCGTCTTGATCCCACTTAATTACCTGTGTACGAATTGTGGATAAGTAGAGTGCCTTTAATCCAGGGCTATTTATCCACAGGTTATACAGATTACGTAGTCAGGGTTCTCAACAGGTTTGAATAGTCTTCCTGTATACGACTTTCCTGGTCTTTCAACTCGCGAATTTTTCGGCAGGCATGCAAGACCGTGGTGTGGTCGCGACCGCCAAAAGCATTACCGATTTCCGGCAAGCTGTGGTTAGTAAGTTCTTTCGACAAAGCCATCGCCAATTGCCGGGGCCGCGCCACAGAACGACTACGACGTTCCGATAGCAGATCTGCCACCCGAATTTTGTAATATTCGGCCACAGTTTTCTGAATATTTTCTATAGTGACTAATTTGTCCTGTAAGGCAAGTAAATCTTTAAGCGCCTCTTTGGCAAAATCCACGGTAATGTTGCGGTCGGTAAACCGCGCATTAGCCACCACACGGCGCAGGGCGCCTTCCAACTCACGGATATTGGAACGGATACGCTTGGCGATAAAGAAAGCCACCTCGGGCGTGAGCTCGGTCTTCATCTGCTCGGCTTTACTCATCAAAATGGCGACCCGGGTCTCCAGTTCCGCCGGTTCAATGGCGACGGTGAGACCCCAGCCGAAACGGGATTTCAGGCGTTCTTCTAAACCATCCACTTCTTTCGGGTAACGATCACAGGTCAAGATGATCTGTTGTTGGCCTTCTAAAAGGGCGTTGAAAGTGTGAAAAAACTCTTCCTGGGAACGTTCTTTGCCGGCGAAGAATTGAATGTCGTCGATTAATAACGCATCCACTGAACGGTAATAACGTTTGAATTCATTGATAGTGTTGTGTTGCAGGGCCTTGACCATATCCCCGACAAAACGCTCGGAGTGAAGGTAAACGATTTGCGCCGAAGGCTTACGCTTCAACATCAAATTACCGACCGCATGCATCAAATGAGTCTTGCCCAAACCTACGCCACCATAAATAAATAAAGGGTTATAAGCCGTGCCCGGGTTTTCCGCGATCTGTACCGAGGCCGCGCGGGCCAACTGGTTGGATTTGCCCTCAACGAAATTATCGAAAGTGAACTCTGGGCGCAGATTCATCACGGCGGCCGGGCTGCGGTCGGTATCGGATTTGCGGCGAAAGCCGGAGTGGGAACTCTGCACCGAGGGTTTTTCGCTGGGGGCGACAGTCGGCGCTAGCAGCGCGCGGGCTGTTCCCACCTCCAGGGTCACCTGGGCAGAATTGCCTTCTTTAAGGGAGCAGACCAGTTGGCTGATCTGGCCTAAAAAGCGGTCGTTCACCCAATCGAGCACGAAACGGTTGGGGGCGAGCAGGCGCAATAATTCGCCATCTTCCACGGCGTGCAAAGGCCTGATCCAGGTGTTGAACTGCTGCGGTGTCAACTCGCTCTCGAGGTGATCTATACACTTTTGCCACAACGAGGTTTCCACGCACTAGCTCCCCTTCGCCTCACGAATTTACCAAACCACATTCAACCGCGAGCGAAGCAGTCTATACCTCTTAATCTAAGTTATCCACACCCCTCGAGGCCGCTAATCCGACGGTTACTATTGACAGTCTTCGGCCAAACTCGTTACCCTAGCGCGCTTTCCGCTCGGCCCCTATTGGCATTGGCATTGACTCGGCAAGCTGGTGTTTACCAGTGCGTTGAACCGAATGAGTCCAATGCAATCATTCCGCCGGGCGGCGTGTTGTAAACCTCGATTTTAGACGGACAGAGCTATGAAAAGAACCTTTCAACCCAGCGTGATTCATCGCAAACGCACCCACGGTTTCCGTGCCCGCATGCGCACCGCCAAGGGCCGCCAGATTTTGAAAAACCGCCGGGCAAAGGGGCGGGTACGTCTTACCCCCTGATAACACTGCGCGAAACGTTGGGTGGTGACCGTCGATGTTTTTCCCGGCGCAACAGGCTGGTCAAAGCCAGCGAATACCAGCGGGTTTTTGATCAGGCGTACCGCAGCGGTTCCAGCGGATTCACGGTATTGGCGCGCGCCAATACCGGCGATGCCCCACGGCTCGGCCTGGTCATCTCGACCCGTTGCGCGCGTAGGGCCGTCGATCGTAACCGGTTAAAGCGTCTCATCCGGGAAAGTTTTCGCCATCACACGACAGACCTCGCCGGCTTGGACATCGTGGTAATAGGCAAGGCCGCCGCGATTCAGCAAACCAACCCGCAGCTGCGGGCCAAGCTGGAAGAACATTGGAAGAAACTGGAGCAATGGGCAAGAAGGTCCTGATCATCCTCATCCGCGCCTATCGTTACGGCCTCAGCCCCCTGATGGGCAATCATTGCCGTTTTTATCCCAGCTGCTCCTCGTATGCCGAAACCGCCATCGCCGAACATGGCTTCATCAAAGGCAGCTGGTTGACCATGCGCCGCTTGTCACGCTGCCATCCCTGGCATCCCGGCGGTTGCGACCCCGTCCCTGAAAAAACTCACCGGCACGCCTAAAAATGGAAAACAAACGTCTTATTTTATTCGCTGCCCTCAGTGTGGTCGTGATCCTGCTCTGGGACGCGTGGCAAGCCGATTACAATAAACAACCCGCTGCGCCAACCACCACCACCCAAAGTGGCGCGCCGGCTGCCAGCGACGTGCCGAGTGCCGCCGCTACCGCGGGCGCTAGTGCTCAGGCGACGGCCGATGTTCCCGCCGCCACGGCGAACGTGACGGGCGTGCCCGGCGAGGAATCAGTGCTGAAAAAGGGTCAGCGTGTCCGTGTCGTCACCGACCTCTATACGATAGAAATCGATACCGTCGGTGGCGATCTCCGGGTAGCCGATTTGACCGCCTACCCGGCGGCGGCGGACAAACCCCAGGAACCTTTCCGTCTATTGACGGACAGCGGTACTCATGTCTTCGTGGCGCAATCGGGCTTGTTAGCCTCGTCGGCCGCGCCGGACCACCACGCGTTGTACAGCGCCGAGCAATCAGAGTATCGCCTGGCGGAAGGCGCCGTCGAGTTGCGGGTGCCACTGCACTGGATCGGCGATAACGGCGTCACCGTCACCAAGACCTATGTATTTCATCGTGGCGACTATGTGATAGATGTTAATCATGCCGTGGTGAACGGCGGCGCCGAGCCGTGGAACGGACGCTTTTATCGTCAATTCCAACGTAGTCGCACCGACCGAGAATCGGCATTCATCTACACCTACACCGGCGGCGTGGTGTCGAGCGAAGACAACAAATATCTAAAAGTCTCGTTCGACGATATGGACGGCAACAATTTCAATCAAGCAATCAAAGGCGGCTGGCTGGCCATGATCCAGCATTATTTCGTCGCCGCCTGGATCCCGTCATCCCAAGATCAGGTCAATCAGGCCTATAGCAAGGCGCTGGGCGAAGGCCGTTACGTATTGGGTATGGTGACCCCGGTGACTACCCTCGCCGCGGGCGCCAGCGGTAACTTCAGCTCGAAACTGTTCGTCGGCCCCAAGCTGCAAGACCGGCTGGAAACCGTGGCGCCGCGCCTCGAACTGACCGTCGACTACGGCTGGTTGACCATCATCGCCAAACCGCTGTTCTGGGTGCTGGAGTTCGTGCATGGCATCGTGAACAACTGGGGCTGGGCCATCATCATTCTTACCCTGCTCATCAAGCTGGTGTTCTACAAGTTGTCCGAGGCCAGTTACAAATCCATGGCGAATATGCGCCGCCTCGCACCCAAGCTCACGCAGTTGAAAGAACGTTACGGCGATGATCGCCAGCGCATGAGCCAGGCGATGATGGAGCTCTACAAAAAAGAGAAGATCAATCCGCTCGGCGGTTGCTTGCCCATTCTGGTCCAGATCCCGGTGTTCATTGCTTTGTATTGGGTGTTGCTGGAAAGCGTGGAGATGCGCCAGGCGCCGTTCATCTTATGGCTGCAAGACTTGTCCGCCAAAGACCCCTATTATGTGCTGCCCTTGATCATGGGCGTCACCATGTTCATCCAGCAAAAGCTCAATCCGCCGCCGCCGGATCCCTTACAGGCGAAGATCTTCATGGCGTTGCCTTTCGTGTTCACGCTGTTCTTCGCCTTCTTCCCCTCGGGCCTGGTGCTGTACTGGGTGGTGAACAATATCTTGTCCATCGCGCAGCAGTGGTACATTACCCGCCGCGTCGAAGCCGCCGCCAACGCCAAGGCCTAAGTTCACGGCGCCCCCGTCCGCGGGGCGCGCCGTTGCAGGGTGAACCATGGATCATCCCAGCGATACCATCGCCGCCGTGGCCACCCCTCCCGGTAGAGGGGGTGTGGGCATGGTGCGCGTCTCCGGTCCCCGGGTGACCGCCATCGCCACGGAATTGTTGGGCCACCTGCCGGTACCACGTTACGCCGATTACCGCGCCTTCCGCGCCGTCGACGGCGGCGCCATCGATCACGGCCTCGCCCTGTATTTTCCCGCACCCCATTCCTATACCGGCGAACACGTGCTGGAATTGCATGGCCACGGCGGCCCCATGGTGATGGACTTGTTGATGCAACGGGTGCTGAGTCTCGGCGCGCGGCTGGCGCGGCCCGGCGAATTCACCGAGCGTGCCTTCCTCAACGGCAAACTGGATTTGGCTCAGGCCGAGGCGGTGGCCGACCTCATCGACAGCGCCTCCCACGCCGCGGCGCGTTCCGCGTTGCGTTCCCTGGAAGGGGTGTTCTCCGCGCAGGTGCGCAGCCTGGTGGAAGGGCTAATCCGTTTGCGCATGTACGTGGAATCCGCCATTGATTTTCCCGAAGAGGAAATCGATTTTCTTTCCGACGGTCACGTCGCCGGTACCTTGCAAAGCCTCAGCGCCGACGTGAACACTTTATTAAAAACGGGTGAACAAGGCCGTTTGCTGCGTGACGGCATGACCGCGGTGATCGCCGGCCGTCCCAATGCCGGCAAGTCGAGTTTGCTCAATCAACTCGCGCAGCGCGATACCGCCATCGTCACCGATATTGCGGGCACCACCCGTGACGTGTTGCGCGAACACATACACCTCGACGGTCTGCCGTTGCACATCGTCGACACCGCCGGCCTGCGCGAAAGCACCGACCCGGTGGAGACGCAAGGCATCCAGCGCGCCTGGGCTGAAATCGCGCGCGCCGACCGGGTATTGCTGGTGGTGGACGATCAATGCGGCGTGGACGACGAGGCGCGAGGGATCTTGCAGCGTTTACCGCAGAATTTGCCGGTGACCGTGGTGCACAACAAAATTGATTTGAGCGGCCGCGGCGTGGCGTTGTGGGACGACGAATTCGGCAGTCATGTCGCTCTCTCCGCCAAACACGGTGCGGGCGTGGAGCTGCTCAAACGCCATCTTGTCCAGCAAATGGGTTATCAAGGCGGTGAAGGGGTCTTCATGGCCCGCCGCCGTCACCTCGACGCCTTGCGCCGCGCCGATGATTTTTTATTACAAGGCCAATATTCATTGCACGACCGCCGCGCCGGCGAATTACTTGCCGAAGATTTACGTTTGGCGCAACAGGACTTGAGTGAGATCACCGGCGAATTCACCAATGAGGATTTATTGGGGCGCATCTTCGCCGAATTTTGCATCGGAAAATAGTTTTTCCGCCACCAGCATCCAATACCATCCGCTGACTCGATCTATTCTCCCACAACTCCGAGAGTTATCGTCCGATAGCGTCCTTGCTCCTCCAACAAAAGCCGCCTATTTTTGTGCCCAAAGCTGTGTCCATTATGAGAAGATCCGCTATGCCACATAGCAGATACTTATTCTCGCCGGGTTAATAATGTAAAACGTAAGGCCATGATTATTTCACTGACGGCGACGGAATTGGAAGCCATCGAACCCGCAGTGCGCGGTTTGACAAAAGAAAAACGCCTTACCTGAGGGCGCTGCCTTAATCCGCGCAAGGGCTGTGTCTATCGAGTGGCTACATCATCGACTGCTGATAATTCTCCACGCCCACGCGCTTGATGAGATCGAGCTGGGTTTCCAGCCAGTCGATATGTTCTTCTTCGCTTTCGAGGATTTCCTCGAATAATTCGCGGCTGCCATAGTCGGCGACCTGCTCGCAATGGGCGATGGCTTCGCGCAGCAAGGGCAGGCCGGCGAGTTCGAGCTTGAGATCGCATTCGAGTATTTCCAGGGTGTGCTCGCCGACCATCAGTTTGCCCAGGTCTTGGAGATTGGGCAGGCCTTCGAGGAACAGGATGCGTTCGATGAGCTTGTCGGCGTGTTTCATCTCATCGACGGACTCGTGATATTCCTTCTCATTCAGCTTGTGCAGGCCCCAGTGCTTGAATATGCGGGCGTGCAGGAAGTATTGATTGATGGCGGTGAGCTCGTTGGTGAGTGCCTGATTGAGATATTTGATGACCTTTGCATCGCCCTTCATGGCCTGGTCTCCTTTTAATTGGTGGTATGTGGGTACGCGGAATCCCGTAAGAATTCTTATAGCACATCCGTTGTTCGTTGGAGCTGGGTCGCTCGCGAATCATTGGCCAGGGTCCTGACTCCGGCGGACAGCAACCCAAAGAAAAATTGCGTTACTTATCGCCTATGCCAACAGTTTCCTTCAGGCGGCCGCTGAGCTGAGCGTGTTGTCGTCCGCTTCGCTGGACAGGATTTCGTCACGGATGATGCGCAGCGCGCATTGTCCGCACTTGCCGCATTGGCTGGCCACATTGAGGCTCTGTCTGACGTCGCGCAATGACCGAGCGCCGCTTTCCACGGCGAGACGGATTTGGCTGTCGGTGACGTTGTTGCAGATACACACGTACATGGTGGGGCGCATCCTTCAGGTGATCGTAGGTTATCCGTGTATTTAATGCAAATGCGAATGATTGTCAATAATATTACCGGCCTGTGGGGTGAAAACTTTAGTCGGCCTTTTGTGGATCACGACAATTCATCGATCATTAATCGCATCATCCTTGAGTGGGCGAAGGACAGGAATTTTCCGACCCCATAAAGAAGCAATCTGCTAATTATCATCGTCAATCTTTCCGGAATTACGAGACATGTACGCGCGCGTAGCTTGCGGAATCGTTTGCGCTCATTGTTTGTGAATCTGCACCGGTTTTAGAAAAAATGTTCCCAAAACTGTGCCCACTGCTATCTAGTCGGCCCTTGCTTTTGCTTAGCAGATAGTTACTTAAGAGCGAATTCAATCTTCCATCAAAGCGGGCTGTCTAAGCTAGAATCTAAGGAAGCCCTGAGAATTCCAGCCTGGAATTCTCAGGGCAAGGCAAGCCAAAAAATGGGATTTTCGCTTCCCTTCGTTTTCAATGGCGGTGCATCCCTGTGCCGCAGCAACCTCTAAAGCAGAGGCTTCTCAATACGATTTTGAGAGGGGCGCTAGTCTATTTGCCCGCGGATTTCACCTGGCCGATGCTCGCTGGTGTGGACATTAAAATAGGTATTGCCGTTGCGCATGGCATCAACCAAGGCTTTCATCCGCTGACCGGCGAGAGGACCGAGCAAGTCAGCGGCGGTAATCGTGCCGCGCACCAGCACCCCTTGCTTGTTGATCGGTTGCGTGACAAACGGCCCGTCACCCAGAAAGTCTGCCGTATCCGGGACAAAGCTCGCGACGATGGGACCGTTGGCACCCGCGGCCGCCATGTGAATATGGGCGCCGATCACGTCCACGATATTACTCACAACCACCTGCACCTTGAGTTCGGCTCCGTCTCGACTGAGCTGAAAGTGCGCGTGCCCCTTGGCCCGGGTTTCCACCGGTGTCGGCACTTGCTCAGCGCCGAGGAGTCGGGCCCGGAAATGACGTGTTTGCTTGTTGCGCGCCAGCGAATCGATGCGCATGACCACACCCGTCTCGCCGGACGGCACCCCGGTCATATTGGCCAACACGTACATCTCGCCCTTGGCGTCGGTTGCGAAACCGAGCACTGACATTCCTAATCCGTCCTGACCGTGGATGCGGAGCTCGGAGATAGCGCTTTTCTTGATATTGCCACCGCGCACGACATTGCGTTTATCGAGGTATAACAGCCTGCCGTTGTTACCGCCGAAATTGCGATTGTAATCACCGAACACATAACGATTCATCAGCTCCGGGACTTGATTGCCGCGATAGACAAAACCGCCAATGACCGAAATGCCTTCATCGTGATCATATTCGGCCACCGGATCGATCAGCATCGGCGGCTCATTGGGGCAGGGCTGCTCGTCGGTGACGAAACCGCGATCGGTCCCATTGGCATCGAAACAGAAAGAACCTTCTTTGACGGGCCAGCCGTAGTTGCCGCCCGCAACGACGACATCCACTTCTTCGATGTCGTTCTGCCCCACGTCGCCGACATACAGATCACCCGTCGCGGTATCGAAAGAAAAACGGAAGGGATTACGAAAACCCCAGGCATAAATTTCGTCACAGGCGCCATCCGCGCAGCCCGCTGCGCCGCCTGCAGCTTGCGTATTGCCGGGTAACAAGGGGTTGTCGGCTGGGATGCCGTATTGTCCGTTGGGCGCATCATTCCCCAAGGGATCGATGCGCAATATCTTGCCGAACAGATTGCTCAGGTCTTGCCCGTTGCCGTTGGGACTGTGACCCGGGCCTTGGTCGTCGGCGGCGCCGCCATCACCTATGGCGATATACAGCATCTGGTCACGACCGAAGTTAAGCGCGCCGCCATTGTGATTGAACTGGGGGTCAGCAATACGCAGCAAGACGCGTTGGCTGGCCGGGTCGACCACGGAGTCATCGTCTTGCGGATCAGGCACGTGCCATTCGGTGATCACGATATGGTTATTGGCGGGCGCGCCAAAGGGCACGGGAAAATCCGGCTCGCCAGCCACCGGTTCTGAGGTGTAGGTATAGAGCAAGCCGTTGCTCTGATAATCAGGATGAAAGGCCAGGCCCAAAAATCCGCGTTCGTCAAAGGTGCCCGGGCCACCGACACCCAAGGGGACCAGCAAGGCGCTGAGATCGGCGAACACGCTCATGTCGCCCGATTCGAGATCGATCGCCCCCAGGATGCCCGTTTGATCGACCACGAAGAGTCGATCATCGTCACCCGGCGCGGACGTACCCCAATTGGGCGAAACAAGTCCACTGGCGACCAGTTCCAACTTGACCATGGCACCAGTGGGGATGGATTGAGGAATCGGGTTAACCAGTTCAGCGGCGGCTGAGGTCGGTAGCACAACGTTCAAGCTTGCAACAGTCAGGAAAACGGCGATCATCAACCGGCAAAATAACCTGTTCATGATTTACCCCTCCTTAGGCCTAATACAAGCGTAGGCAATGAAATGAAGCTTGTCTAACCATTCACCCTACCGACATAGAGCAAGCTTGGAATTTACTCGTAAGGTCTACCCTATCCCGCTTACTCGGGGCGGAAGTCATTCAAGGCCGCGCCGCGGCCGTCACGGCGGGCGTCACCCGCCAGAGGGTATTGCCCACATCGTCGGCGACCAGTAGCGCGCCGGTTTTATCAACGGCGACACCGACCGGGCGGCCCAGTGCGTCGCCGTCGGCGTTGACGAAGCCGCTCAGCACGTCCACCGGCATGCCGGCGGGGCGGCCGTCGCTGAAGGGCACGAACACCACTTTATAACCACTGCGCGGTTTGCGATTCCAGGAACCGTGTTCACCGATGAAGGCGCCATTGTTGTAGAAATCCGGTAATAAATTGCCTTGGTAGAATACCAGTCCGAGCGGCGCGACGTGGGCGCCCAGCGCGTAGTCCGGGGCAATCGCTGTCGCGACCAGCTCAGGACGCGGCGGTTTGACACGATCATCGACATGCTGGCCGTAGTAACTGTCAGGCCAGCCGTAAAAGCCGCCGTCTTTTACCGACGTAAGATAATCGGGAACGAGATCGCTGCCCAGTTCGTCGCGTTCATTGACCACCGTCCACAGTTCGCCGCTCTGCGGCTGCCAGGCCAAGCCGTTGGGATTGCGCAAACCGGAGGCGAAGAGCCGCGTCTGTCCGGTGGCGGGATCGACCTCGAGTATCGCGGCGCGATTCACCTCCTTGTCCATGCCGTTCTCGCCCACATTGCTGTTGGAACCGACCGTCACGTACAAACGTGTACCGTCGTGGTTGGCGATGACATTTTTGGTCCAATGATGATTGAGCGGACCGGCGGGCAGGTCGGCGACTTTGACGCCGGCCGCCTTGATCTCCGTCTCGCTGCCCTGATAGGGGAAACGCAGAATGGCGTCGGTGTTGGCGATGTAAAGATCATGGCCGACCAGCGCCATGCCGAACGGCGAATTCAATCCGTTCAGAAAGATCGAGCGGGATTCCACGACGCCGTCGCCGTCGGCATCGCGCAGCAGCGTAATGCGATTGGCGCTGGGAACGGCCGCGCCGGCCCGTTTCATCACCCGCTTCATCACCCAACCCTTAATGCCTTTGCCGTCTTCCGGCCGGGGCGGCGCATTGGTCTCCGCGACGAGTACATCGCCATTGGGCAACACGTAAAGCCAGCGCGGGTGATCCAACTCGTTCGCATACATCTTCACCGCGAGGCCGTTGGCCGCGGTCGGCGTCGCGCCGGCCGGCCAGGACTTGGCCGGGGCGATATGCACGGTGGGTAGCAGCGTGGTGTTGGGTGGCGGCAACGTCGGTTGCGGACCCAGGCCCGCTTCTTCCGGCAACGTGGCCTTTTCACCGCAGGCGGTGAGCGTCAGGCTCACCAAGGCGGCGATCAATGGCGTAGCAATCATAGCGCGCATGGCGACCTCCAAATGGTTTGAAAATAAACGGATGAACGACGAAGCCAACAGGCGTGATTCCGCGATCGCTTCACCAAACGACCAGCAGTGGCACCAGTACGAACCACAAGACGTAAGTGAGGGACCCCAGCATGAGATCATCTATGGGCCGGCAGGGCGCACCTTCCTGATAAAACCGCCGCAAGCGGCGCATCAGCCACCCGGCGTGGGGCAAGACCAGATAAATCAGCCAGCCGCCGAGACCGGGCAGAAATCCCGTCCAATGTAAAAGCACGGCGGCCAGCGCCGCGCCGGCGGTGCTGGCCATTGCCGCGGCCACCGCGCCCCGCGAACCGAGGACCACCACCGCGGTGCGTTTACCGGCCGCGAGGTCGGCCTCATAATCGGGGATGGCAGATAAAATGATCGAGGGCAGAATCGCGAAGAACAGCGGCAAACTCACCAGCCACGGAAAAGGGTCGGTCCAACTCCCCGACTGCAATGCGTAACCGCACGCCACGACCAGCGCACTATGGGTGGCGGCCACCGTGAGCTCGCCCCAGCCGCGATAAACCAACTTCAACGGCGGCACGGTGTAACTCACCGCCAGGAGTGCGATGGCGCCGATGGCCGCGGCGTCCGCCGACGTCAGCGCAGTGTTGCCGCGAAATAAAAAATAACCGAGCGGCAACAGGCCGAGCGCCAACATGACTATCGCGGTGCGCACCGCGCCGAAGCTCAACTCGCCTTTGACCAACACCCGCGAACCGCCGTTGAACGGTCCGGGGTTTTGGTTGAGCTTGTCGCTGGGATAGTCGAAGTATTCATTGCTGAATACGGTGATGACCTCGACCACAAAAATAAATAAATAACCCAGCCAAAACGTGGCCGCGTCAAAGTGTCCGGTCGTTGACGCAGCGGCCAGCGCGCCGATCCCGTAGGCGAGAAAGGTCATCGGATAAAATTGCAGGCGCATCAATTTCACCCAGGCGGCGCGGCGGGCCTTGCGCCGCGCCTTTTCCAAACTTATGAAAATTTCTTCACCCGCCTTATAGGCCTCTTGCAGCCATTGCTCGCGTTGCACGGGCGAGGCCGGTTTTACCGGGCCAAAATGACGGGCGTGCAGTGTGCGTATTCCGCAAAAGCCCAGAGTGGCGTGCCGCATCGCCTGGTCGCCGGGGGCATGAAACAAATAACGGAACACCCACGGCGGCGTATCCATGGTCACCAAGAGTTCCGCGCTGCGGCCGTCGAGATGAGAGACGTAACGCCCCGGCTGCCGTTCATCCTCATGGAAGGCGAAGCCGGGCGCCAAGATCCGGTCGAGAAAGCCTTTCAGCAAAGCCGGCATCGTCCCCCACCAATTGGGATAAACAAAGACCAGATGCGTGGCTGCGAGAATACTGGCGCGCGCGGCAAGGATATCCGACTCCGTTTTTTGTTGATTGGGCGACGCGGAACGCACGTGGGGGTCGAATTGTAGATCCGCCACATAGAGCAACTCGAGGTCCGCACCAGCGCGGCGCGCGCCCAGCGCATAGGCCTGAGCCAGCCCGGCACAGAAACTGTCCTTACGCGGATGACCACAGATGACTAATATTTTCGCTATCGTCGTCCTGTCCTCTTGGGTGGCAAAACCGTCACTGTGCATGCGCCAGATCAAATAGCGCCATAGGTAGACCGTGATCTTGGGCCATTAAAGCAAACGTGAATGCGGCTCGGGTATTTCAAAAACAGTGGCTGTGTGATTGGGTTCAATTAAACGCCACCTTGCTCTGTTCCACCCTGCTCACGCTGTCCAGTCTGCGGTGGAGAAACAGTCCGGCGGTTTTCCGTACCTGTTTCCATAGAGACCTTACTTCGGCCGCCTCCGCTGCGTGTAAAAATTTCCATCTGTGTCCAACTTTTTCTTAAGTTGGAGAGGATCCTTCTCATGTCAACCGCAACGGACGAAAGACCGCGAATCCATAAAATCATGAATATTCAATGCTTGCTCTATATAAAAGCAGGACTGTTCGGGATGGTTTCTTGACTGCCCAGCTTCGTGGCGTACACGGTGCGGGAGATACTGCATTTCTCTTGCCGCTAATAATGACGTGACTGGGAAAGGAGGAGAGGGTGCGGGGTTGATAAAGGAATTAACGTGCAAACCGCCGTCTCCGGCGTGACTGTGAATGTTTAGCTAGCGTTGGACTCCATTCCCGGCGCGCGTTAGAAACGATTTAATCGACCTTGATGGTTCGGAAACTCGCCAGCGTGGAATCGGGTCCTTGTAAATCGCAGCTTTTCGAAGCGCCCTCGCGCGCGTCGCCGCCAAAGACGTTCGATGCAATCGTAAACCCGTCCGGCAATCCGCCCTCGTCCAGCAAAGTGGCGGTTGTTTCGCAAGCGGTTATCGGCCTGGCGCTGCCCGTAGCCTTCTTTTTAGTGAAATTCATCACC
The DNA here is from genome assembly GCA_023266095.1 of Gammaproteobacteria bacterium. Taxonomy (GTDB): domain Bacteria; phylum Pseudomonadota; class Gammaproteobacteria; order DRLM01; family DRLM01; genus CAKKSB01. The sequence goes on from JAHFRV010000004.1 coordinate 60,454, forward strand.
GCCGCCGAGCCCAGTGTGCCCGCCAGCGACTCCGTGGCGGCCATTTGCGATTCGCCGGACAAGGGCGTAAAACGCGGCACGGCGAAGGCGACTAAGATGCCGAGGACGGCGATCACCAGCACCAATTCAACCAAGGTGAAGCCGGAATAAACCCGCATAAGTGTCCTTGCTCCCGGGCGATATAAATATAAATGTTCAATCCGGTTGCCGGGGCTAGCCGCCGTAGGCCGGGCCGCTTGCTGAATGTCGCCCGGTACCGCAAGCCGAATTTCACTCCATGCCGCGCGCATACATCCCCCTTAGTGATCTGTAATAACGCCCAATCCGACCTCGATGCTGTCGGCACGTTAAAAACCATCCTTTAGGGTAAAAAAATCGCGCTGTTCACTCAGTATTTTGCGGAGGGTACGGTTTGGTGCGCGGGTAGGCGACGCGGCGCGCCGGCCGATGCCTGGTGCGAGCTCGGGTGGTTTGGGGCGGAGCCACCAGGCAAACGATTAAAAGCGGTTTCGTGTCAGTTCACTGAATACATCGAGTCTAGCAAGACAGTCAAATCCGGCGCCGAGAGGGGCTGGCTGAACAGGAATCCCTGGCCGATGTCGCAGCCCTGCCCTTGCAGGAACTGCAATTGTTCCGCGGTCTCGATGCCTTCCGCCACCACGTTCAACTCCAAGGCTCGCGCCATGGCGATCACCGCGGAGATGATGGCCTCGTCGTTTTTATCCTTGGTCACGTCGCGGATGAAGGAGCGGTCGATTTTTAAGGTGTCGATCGGGAAGCGTTTGAGATAACTGAGTGATGAATAGCCGGTGCCGAAATCATCGATGGCGAGGCGTATGCCCATTTCCTGTAATTCCTGCAGACTGCGCTCGGTGACAGGATCGTTCTGCATCAGCACGCTCTCGGTTACTTCCAGCTCCAGCCAGTGAGCGGCCAGATTGTTTTTCGCAAATATCGTCTGCAGGCTGGCAGTCAAGCTGGCTTGCTGGAATTGCCGGCCGGAGACGTTGACCGACAATCTCAACGGCGTGCCATTGCTGCTGCGCCAACCCGCGGCCTGTTGGCAGGCGTGGTGCAACACCCACTCACCCACCGCCACGATCAGGCCGGTGTCTTCCAGGGTGGTGATGAACTCGATGGGATTGACCAGGCCGCGCTCGGGGTGTTGCCAACGCAGCAAGGCTTCCGCGCCGATCACCAATCCGCTGCGCAAATCGACCTGCGGCTGGAAGCACAGATAAAACTCTTCACGTTCCACTGCGCGGCGCAAATTGGTTTCGAGATCCAGACGTTTGAAGGCAATGCTGCTCAGGTCCGCTGAATAAAACTGAAAACAGTGGCGGCCTTGTTCCTTGGCCCGGTACATGGCCGTGTCAGCGTGTCTCAGCAAGGTGTACGCATCGTCGCCGTCGGTCGGGGCCAGAGCGATACCGATGCAGGTGGTGGTATAGAGTTCGCGGCCATCGATGTGCAAGGCATGGGACAACGCATCCAGAATGTTACTCACCCTGTGCGACACGGCACTGTCATCGGTGATGTTTTCCAGCAACACCGCGTATTCGTCGCCGCTCAAGCGCGCCACCGTGTCGCCCGGGCCGGTTTGCGCGGACAACAATTCCGCAATGACTTTCAACAGCCGGTCGCCGAATTCATGGCCGAGCGTGTCGTTGATGATCTTGAAGCAATCCACGCCGAGGCATAACACCGCGAGTTGCCGCTCGCTGGCGTGCGAGAGGGCCAGGGCGTGTTCGAGGCGTTCCATGAACAGCTGGCGGTTGGGCAAGCCGGTCAACACGTCGTGATAAGCCAGGTAGTGCAAGCGCTCCTGGGTCTGCATGCGCTCGGTGATGTCTTTGCCGGTGGAGATGTAATGGGTGATTTCGCCGTCCGCGCCTTTCAGCGGCGTGATGGTCTTTTCCTCATAGTACAACTCGCCGTTTTTTTTGCGATTGATGAGGATGTCGCGGAACGGTTGGTCGGCCAGCAGCACCGACCACATGTTGCGGTAGAACGCCACGTCGTGTTTACCGGATTTGACGATGCTGGGTTTATTGCCCAAGGCCTCGCCGGCCGGGATGCCGGTCATCGCGGTGAAGGCGGGGTTGGTGTATTCGATCACGCCGTCGCGATCGGTGATTATCACCGCGTCGGCCGTCTGTTCCAAGGCCAGTGACAGCTTGCGGTTTTTTTGATTGTCGCGCTGGTGGATCAACTCGGCGGCGATGCGTGCCGCGAAGATCTGCAGAATCGCTTCGGCGGGTTGCGGCTCACTCAGCGCCTTGCGATGGGCGATGGCCACCAGCCCCAAGGGTTGGCCGCCGGTGTCGCAGAAGGGCGTCGCGAGAAAACTCTCCAGCCCGAACTGACCCGCCAAGGCGCCGTTGGGAAAGTGCTGGCGCAGCTCACGGGGAAAATAATTCGGGCGGCCCTTCAGGACAGCTTGGCAGGGCGTGCCGGCGAGGAGGTAATGGTAATTGCTGATGATGGTGCCCCGGTCGCATAAGGCGATGATCTCGGCCAAGTCCGGTTCGCCGGTTTGCACGCTGATGAAGGCCATGTCCACCCGCAACACGTGGGTGAGCGCCTCCACCAGCGAACGATAGAATTGATCACCGGTGCTGGCGGAGACCGCCGCCGCCACATCGCGCAGGGCCGCTTCCAGCCGTTGACGCTCTTTGACTTCTCTGCGTAATTTTTTATTGCCGTCCCGCAGCTCGCGGGTTTGCGCGGTCAGTCGTTCCTGCAAGGACGCTTGTGTTTCCAGCAAGTTGTTTTCCGCCACGTCGTGTTTAACTTGATCGTCATAGGCCTTGATCAGGGTGGCGGTGGTTTCCAATAACGGGGCGAGATAATCGATCAAGGCTTGGTCGTAATCAGTCGGCCGATTGGCTACACCCACCATACCGATGAGCTGACCGCCGCAGGACAAGGGCAGTCCCAGAAAATTGTCCATGTCCGGGTGACCCGGGGGTGTGCCGCCACGGCGCGGATCATGAGCCGGGTCGTTGGCGATCAGCGCTTCGCCGCGGGTGAGCACCGCGCCGAACAAGGAATCGAGTTTGCGGAATTCCATGCCTTGCAAGGCATGGCGTTGATATGGCTCGCGGGTGGCTCTATTCCAGGCGATGTTGCTGAAGGCGCGGGTCTTGAGGTAGGGCGCGTCGCCCTCATCGTGGCCGATTTCGCCGATGAAACCGAAGCCGCTCTCGGTCAGTTCCAGAAAATTGTTGAGCAACTCACTAAACAGGGCGCGTGCATCGAGGGCATCGATATATTGTTGTTGTGCGCGCCGGATGCACTCGAACAAAAGGTGCTCGGCGGCTGAGGGTGTGCTGTGATCTGGCTGTGGCGAGCGTTTACCACGATTTACCATTGTTATCATTTCCGAACTATCAGCACAATGTCGGTTACCAAGCCGGCCTGGTTTAACATGACATCACATCGATTTCTAAGGACGCGGATTAATTTTTATTTTTGCACCAAGTTCATTAAACACGACACGGCGAGCAAACTGCAATAGTTAATTTAAAACCCTGCTGATGGCCGCTCCGTTCATGGACGGAAAGCGCGCACCTCACGCCGCAGGCGCGTCAGCTGGAGGCGCGGATCATGTCCGCCATAACGCAATGCGATATAGAGGGCGCTGATGGAACGGATTTGGCGCGCCAGGTCGGGACGGGCGCGACTGACGCGTTGCGCAAAATCGTCAGGGCCTTCGTTCACGGTGCGGTGCAGGCCGCGCCGCGCGAGTTTTTTGCAGAAATGTTGATAGAGCCGCGTCACCGGATCGCCGCCGCGCCGTTCCGCATCAAGCCGCCGCAAGACCAGCAAGGCCAGTACGGTGCCGGTCAGCGTCATCAAGGCGGTGGCCACCGTCTGCCAGGAAAAACCGGCCAGGCTCAGCCGGGACAATAACTGCGTTTGGTGTTGCATATCGAAACCGAGCACCCATTGGTTCCAGCGTGTGTTGAGCGCGTCCCAGCCGTGGCGAAGGCCGCGCCACACTTGGTTGAACAATTGATCGCGCGTCCATTCAAAACGTACCGCTGTACCTTCTCCTTGCAAGCCGGGGGCGATGCCGCGCTCGATGCGCTCCGGCGCCACGGCAGCGGTGGGGTCCACTCGTGACCAACCCACGCCGTCCTGCCAGACCTCGGTCCAGGCATGGGCGTCACGTTGCCGCACGATGAGGTAATTGCCGATCTCGTTGAGCTCGCCGCCCTGATAACCGGTGACCACCCGCGCCGGGATGCCGGCGGCGCGCATCAAAAACGCGAAGCTGCCGGCATAGTGTTCGCAAAAACCTTTGCGGGTATCGAAAAGAAAACCATCGACGAATTCTTCGCGGATCAGCGGCGGCGAGAGGGTGTAGACGAAATGTTGTTCGCGGTACATGCGCAGCGCCGTTTGCACGATCTCCAGCGGTGAATTGGTGTCCCGCCGCCATGATGCGGCCAGCGCGCGCGCGCGCGGATTACCGGCGGCGGGGAGTTGCAGATTGCGCTGGCGTTCTTCGTCGCTCAAAGGCCCGGTGCGGTAGTCGGGATAAGACGTCATGTCGTAGCGCCGCCGTTCGCGCAACGGTTGGTTGGCCAGCAATTGAAAATCACCGGTAATCTGGCTGGCCGGCGGCACGCTGGCGGGAAGGTCGAGTGCGAACAGCCACGCGCGATTATGCGGTTCGACGATCACGGAATAGTGCAAAGGCTTGCCGAAATAACGATAACTGGGTGATTGGATGGCCGCCGTGTCCCGGCGCCGCCCGCTGCGCCAGCCTTCGCCGTCGGTGACAGTGAACACCGGCCCGCGCCAATAGCGCTGCTGAGGTAACGGCAGCGTGTCGTCGAAACTGGCGCGGAAGGCCACGGCGTCCGACAGACTGAGCTGGCTGATCCGGCCCGGCGCCATTTCGTCGCTTAAACCGGTCATGCCGCTGTAGGCGTCGTTGGGCATACCCCACAAGGGGCCGTTGATGCGTGGAAATAAGACGAACAACACCAGCGTCAGCGGCAGCGCGTAGCCCACCAGCGATCCGGCCAGGCGCAGATTGACCGGTAACGGCGTCGGCCGGCCGCGGTTGAGGTCGATGAGCACGGTGGTAAGCAAGGTCACGATGACCAGCATGTACGCCACCATCAGCATGGATTGGGTGAACAGGAAATGGATGATGATCAGAAAATAGCCGAGGAAGGCCACCACGTAGACGTCGCGGGTTTCGCGTACTTCCAGCAGTTTCAAACCCAGCATGGCGATCAGCAATGCCGCGCCGGAATCCCGCCCGAGCAAGGTGCCGTAATGCGCGAACACCGCCGAGAGGGTGAGCAGGGTCAACGGTACCCGTAACCAGGTGACGGGCAGCCGTAGCCCTTGCCGCGCCGCGACCCAACGCCAGGCGCCGAGGCTGAATACCAGCGCGGTGAGCCACGGCGGCAGGTGGGTCGCATGGGGTAACACCACCAGACCCAGCACCGCCAGCAGCTGGAACAACGTTTCGTTACGCAACGGCGTTGGCGACGACGCGCGCGTGTTCATCGCCGCGCTTCCTGGTAAAGGGCCAAGGCCTCCAGGCAGCGTTGTTGATGGCCCTCGCCCTGATTGGGCGCGATCTCCAACCCCGGCAGACGCAAGCCATAAGCCCGCCCGCCGCGGTGGGCATCCAATACCCAGCGGCACAGTTGCCGCAAGCGGGCCTCGCTATCGAGTGCCGGCAATGCGGACCACTCCAGCCACAACTCGGGCGATTCGCTGGCGGCGAACTGTTTGGTGAGCATGGGCAGGGCGCGGGCCAGGGCCTTCCAGTGCACGTGACGTATCGAGTCGCCGGCTTGATAGGGCCGGAAGCCGAGGAAGTCGTCGGGACCCGGATTGCCGCCGGGATGTTGGCCTTGATCCTGACGGCGGGTGAGTGGTGGGGGTCGGTAAGGACCGGCCTGGGGATACACCAAGCAGTGCATCTCCAGGTCGGCATACGACCAGGCGCGTACCAGGCCCAGCGGAAACACCGTGGAGACGGTGATGCGGCCCAAGGCCAGGCGGCCGCGTTTCAGCGCCGGCACGCGTAACTCGACCAGAACGGTGTCCTGCGCGGCGAAGTCGTTCAGCACGGCCTCGCCGTTTTTGACGGCGAGTTGGATGGCACTACGCGGCAGGCGATCGTCGTTGTGCACCTGCACCACGAAACGCACCACGCCGCCGGCGAAGGCCGGTACCGCCCGGCCGCCGCTCAAGGTGAGGCGGGCGATATTGCGGTAGGTATATAAAATCGACAGCAGTCCCATGCTTGCCAGCAAAAAGGTCAATAGAAAACCGAGGCTGTTGTTGTAATTGATGGAGCCCAGCAGCATCACGAACAGCATTACCGCGAACAGGATGCCGTAACGGGTGGGCAGGGCGTAGATGCGGCGCCGGTCGAGGGTCACTTGCTGGCCGCGCGGCACGGCATGAGGGAAGAATCTGTTGAGGCCCAGCCTTATCCACAGCGGCTGACCAAAGGCGGCGATGGCCGATTTCATGTCGTCAAGGGATGGGCACGGCGGCCAGCGGCTTGAATAATTCGTCGGAGCTATGGTCGGTGAAGTCGGCGGCCGGCTGCAGACGATGACGGACCACCGCCGGCAAGACCGCCTGCACATCTTCGGGCATGACGTAACCGCGGCCGGCCAATATCGCCCACGCTTGGGCGGCCCGCACCAGGCCGAGACCGGCGCGCGGCGATAGCCCTTCGCGGTAATGCGGCGAGAGCCGGCTGGTGTGCAGGATGGCCTGGATATAGTCGAGCAGCGCCTCGCTGACGTGAACAGTGCTTAGGTTTTGCTGAATGGCGATGAGTGTCGTCGGTGACATGGCCGCCGTCATGTTCGCGATCAGTTCGCGGCGATCGCGGCCGCGCAACAAGGCGCGTTCCGCCTGAGTGTCCGGGTAGCCCAGCTCCAGGCGCATCAGAAAACGATCGAGCTGCGACTCGGGCAGGGCGAAGGTGCCGATCTGGTGGCTGGGGTTCTGGGTGGCCAGCACGAAGAAGGGTTCGGGCAAGGCATAAGTGCGGCCCTCTACCGTCACCTGATATTCCTCCATGGCCTCCAGCAGCGCGCTTTGGGTTTTCGGCGTGGCGCGGTTGATTTCGTCCGCCAACACCAGCTGCGCGAAGATGGGGCCGGGATGAAAGGTGAAGCCGCCGTTGTCGCGGTCGTAGATCGACGCGCCGAGAATATCCGCCGGCAACAGATCACTGGTGAACTGGACGCGCCGGAACTGCAAACCCAGCGCGCGGGCCAGCACATGGGCCAGGGTGGTCTTGCCTACGCCGGGCAAATCCTCGATAAGCAAATGACCGCGGGCGATGAGGCAGGCCAGCGCCAGCCGCAACTCCCGTTCCTTGCCGAGGATGATGCCGCAGGCGGCGGCGATCACCTGATCGAGAGCGGCCTTGCGTTCAGCGGGCGCCGCGCCGTCAATGGCGGGATGATGAAGACTGGGTTTGGGAACCGGTGCTGTCATGAGGATTCATTCATTGGAGTAAGGCGCACAGGGCGGATAGCGGCGCGGTGAGTCCAAACTTTATCCCCTCTTACGCCGTTGGACTAGCCCTCAAAAGGGGATAGAATGCGCGGTTATACATTTGGGCCGGTTATGTTTAACGCGCGGTGCGCGGGGTGAATCCATGCAACATCAGCAGAGCTTCGACGTGATTGTGATCGGCGGCGGCCACGCCGGCACCGAGGCGGCGCTGGCCGCCGCGCGCATGGGCGCCCGCACCCTGCTGCTCACCCAGAGCCTCGAGACCCTCGGCCAGATGAGCTGCAACCCGGCCGTCGGCGGCATCGGCAAGGGACACCTGGTCAAAGAGATCGACGCCCTCGGCGGCCTGATGGCCCATGCCGCCGACTGCGCCGGCATTCAATTTCGCATCCTCAACGGGGCCAAAGGCCCGGCGGTGCGCGCCACCCGCGCCCAGGCCGACCGCGTGCTTTATAGACAAACCGTGCGCGCCGCGCTGGAAAACCAGCCCAATCTGCAACTCTTCCAGCAGGGCGTCGACGACCTCATCGTCGAGGGCGGCCGCGTCACCGGCGTCGTCACCCAGATGGGACTGCGCTTCCATGCCCGCAGCGTGGTGCTGACTGTCGGCACCTTCCTCGCCGGCCGTATCCACATCGGCCTCGCCAATTATCAGGGCGGCCGCGCCGGCGACCCGCCCGCCAACGCGCTCGCCGCGCGGCTGCGCGAATTGCCGCTGCGCGTCGGCCGTTTGAAGACCGGCACGCCGCCGCGCATCGACGGCCGCAGCATCGATTACAGCCAGCTCGCCGAACAGCCCGGCGATACACCGGTGCCGGTGTTTTCGTCTCTCGGTCACGCGGATGAACATCCGCGGCAGGTGTCGTGTTTCATCACCCACACCAATCAACGCACCCACGAGATCATTCGCGGCGGCCTCGACCGCTCGCCACTGTATTCGGGTGTGATCGAAGGCGTGGGTCCGCGTTATTGTCCGTCGATCGAGGACAAGGTGGTGCGCTTCGCCGACAAGGACACCCATCAGATCTTCGTCGAGCCGGAAGGACTGACGACGCATGAGATCTATCCCAACGGCATTTCGACGTCGCTACCTTTCGACGTGCAATACCAACTGGTGCGCTCGATCCGCGGCTTCGAAAACGCCCACATCACCCGGCCGGGCTACGCCATCGAATACGATTATTTCGACCCGCGCGATCTTCAGCCCTCGCTGGAAACCAAGCATATCGCTGGCCTGTTCTTCGCCGGTCAGATCAACGGCACCACTGGTTATGAAGAGGCCGCGGCGCAAGGCCTGCTCGCCGGCATGAACGCCGCTCTGCAGATCCAAGAAAAAGACGCGTGGTGTCCGCGCCGCGACGAGGCCTATATGGGCGTGCTGGTCGATGATCTCGTCACCCGCGGCACGCAGGAGCCTTATCGCATGTTCACCAGCCGCGCCGAATACCGCCTGCTGTTGCGCGAAGACAATGCCGATCTGCGCCTCACACCGCGCGGCCGTGAATTAGGTCTGGTGGATGAGCTGCGCTGGGCCGCCTTCGAGCAAAAACGCGAGGCCATAGTCCAAGAGCAACAACGCCTGCGCGACACCTGGCTGCGGCCCGCGCAACTCAGCGGCGAAGACGGACAGCGGGTCTTGGGCGGACCTTTGAGCCGTGAGGCGCGCGCCATGGAATTGCTGCGCCGTCCCGACGTGAGTTACGCCGCATTGATGACGCTGCCCGGTGTCGGCCCCGGCGTCGCTGATATCAAGGTCGCCGAGCAGGTGGAGATCCAGGCGCAATACGCCGGCTACATTGACCGTCAGCATGAGGAGATCGAACGCCAGCGCCGTCATGAAGAAAGTCCGCTGCCGCGGGATTTCGATTACAGCCAGGTGCGCGGGCTGTCGGCGGAGGTGGGAGAAAAATTGGCGCGTATCCGTCCCATCACCCTCGGGCAAGCGGCGCGCATCCCGGGCGTGACGCCCGCCGCGATTTCCTTGTTGCTGGTGCATTTGAAAAAACATTCGCAGCGCAAGTCCGCCTGAGCGTAATGGTAATTTTTAAAGATGTAATAGTGCTGGTGCCGCATTGCCGCGGCCAGGTTATAAAAGCTTCGCCCACCTGACGCAAGCCGTACGGCGAGTGGGCCCTCCGCGTTATGCCGTGCGGGGGATGGGTGAAATGGATAGTCGCATGCCCGGCATAACGCAAAGGATATTAAGTTTGCCGTGGGCCGGCCGTTAGCACCGCGGCGTAGTTATCCCTTTCCAATATAAAAATGATCGCGACCGGTACGCGCGGGGTTTTTGCGCCCGCGCCCGCCGCGCTGACAACCACCGTGGCCACGATAACAATGATAACAACCAAGCTCGGCACGCTGATGCCTCAAGCGTTACCCTCTGCCCCCGAAGCCGCCCTGCGCATCGTTCGCGCCTGCGGTGATCCCGAGGTAACCGACAACGATCTGCAGCAAATACTCAGCATCGATAGCGCGGTCAGCGCGGAATTACTGCGTATCGTCAATTCGCCGTTGTTCGGCCTGCGGCGGCCCGTCACCGAAATAGAACAAGCGGTGCTGGTATTGGGACGGCGCTTGTTGCGCAATGGGGCCTTAGTCTTCATCGCCCGTGAGACTTTACGAACCCAGTCTATCGTCCAGTTCGATGCCCGCAGCTATTTAGTAGACACGTTGCGCCGCGCGGTGGCTGCCCGACTGCTGGCCGTAGCGGTGGGCATGGACGCGGATGACGCCTTCACTCTGGGTCTGCTGCAAGACTTAGGCATGCTCGCGCTGTTGACCGCCTATCCCGAGATCGCGCCGGCCTGGCCCGGGTTGCGGCGCGCCAACCCGGATCAACGCCGCCGCCGCGAGATGGAGCTGTTCGGCGTGACGCATCGGCAGGTGGGCAAGATGTTGGCGGAGCGCTGGCAATTACCCGATGAATTGTCGCTGCCGCTGGCCCATCGCCATGATCAACTTCTCGATGATTTTCCGGCTTACCTCAACAAACTTTGCCAGCTCACCGTTTGCGCGGACTGGGTGGCCGCGGTTTATACCGCCACCGATAAGCGGCTGGCCCTCGTCCGTTGCCAGCCTCTACTGGCGGCGTGTTTCAATCTCGACCGGCATGCCAGCAGCGCTTTGCTGGCGCAGGTGCCGGCAGCGATGAACGAAGCCGCCGCCGCTTTGGATTCACGGATATCTCAACAAGCGTCGTTCGAAGAGCTGATGGTCGACGCCAACCGCTGGATGATAGAAGAACATCACCGCGGTGAGGATGGCGCGCAAAATCTGAAGACGGCGTTACAGGAGCGCGAACGGTTCGCCGAAGAATTACAGGCCGCCTTCGAACGTCTCGCCCAGCTGGCCTATTTCGATCCGCTCACATCTCTGCTGAACCGCCGGCGTTTCGACGAACTTTTTTTAAAAAAGCGGTGGCCGACTTGCAGTTCGCCGGCGGCCTGGCCGGGGCGCGGGTCAGCGTTTCCATCGGCGGCGGCAGCTGGTCAGGCAGCTATAGCCGGGAAATCGACTTGGAGGCTATCCACGATACCCTCATCGATACCATCGACAAGGTTTTATATATTTCCAAAAACAATGGGCGGAATCAGGTCAAGTGGCTACAACTCGAATGACATGCCAAGACCGATCGGCGATCGGCGCGCCGGAATTTCCCGTGTCGGCGCGGATGGCCATCGCGGCCGGTAAATAATCCACAGTGAATAAGGAAAAAAACATGAATAACACGGCGGCTATATTTACCAAGCTCGGCCGCATCACGCCCAGTGACCTTCCTTCGCCACCCGAAGTTGCTATCCGTCTCATGCGGGCCTGCGCCGACGCCAACGTCACCAGCCGGCAACTGGCGGATATCGTCAGCAGTGATACAGCCTTGGTGGCGGAATTATTGCGGGTGGCCAACTCGCCGTTTTTCGGCATCAACCGCCAAGTGAATTCGGTCGCGCAGGCCGTGGTGGTGATGGGCACCCGCTCGCTGCGCAATTTCGTCCTGGCGTTTTCCGCGCGTGAAAGTTTGCGTATCGGCGGCCTGCCCGGGTTCGACGCTTTAAGCTATTGGGAAATGGTGTTGTACCGTGCCGTGAGCGCGCGCCTCCTCGCGGAAATGACCGGCATGGACATGGATGAGGCATTCACGGTCGGCATGTTGCAAGACATCGGTTTGCTGAGTTTGTTTTTGGCGTTTCCCGGGCAGGCGGTCGCATGGGAACGGCTGCGCGGTTTGAATCCCGATGAGCGCTATCGCGAGGAACAAGAACGCTTCGGTACCACCCACGACCACGTGGCGGCCCTGTTGTGCGCAAGTTGGACGCTGCCCGATGAGCTGGCCTTTCCCATCGCCAATCATCACGGCGATTTTCACGACGCGGCTACGCTGACGCAATTGACCATCACCCGCATCAGCACCTGTGCCGATTGGATAGCCGCGGTCTTCGCCGCGACCGACAAACGCTTGGCTCTGGTCCGCTGCCGGAAATTGTTGGGCGATTATTTCGGTTTCAATGCCGCCACCGCCGACCAGTTGTTCACCGCCGTGCCGGCCTGTGTCCAGGAAGTCGCCGGCGCCCTGAATTTAAATCTCGGCCCCCAGTCCTCCTTCGATGAAATCCTGGAGCGCGCCAACCGCGAGCTGATCGAGACCGCCGAACAGTGGCAAGATCGCGCGCCGCGTTTGGAACATGCTCTCGCTGAACGGGAGCGGCTCGCAGAAGAATTGCAACAGGCCTACGATCGTTTGGCGCAGCTGGCTTATTATGATCCGCTCACCACGTTGGTTAATCGCCGCCGCTTCGACGAGTTGTTCAGTGCCGAGATCGCCCGCCATAGCCGTTCCGGCAAACCCTTGTCACTGGTGATGATGGACCTCGATCACTTCAAGAAAATCAACGACAGCCATGGCCATCCGTTCGGCGGCGCGGTGTTGCAATCGGTGAGCGGCGTGTTGAAAGCGACCCTACGCAGCGCCGATGTGGCGGCGCGGGTCGGCGGCGAAGAAATGTGTCTTCTGCTGCCGGAAACCGATGCCGCGGGTGGACGCATCGCCGCCGAGCGGGTGCGCCGCGCCATCGAACAACTCCTGTTTCCCCACGAGCGCGGCGAAGTGCGACTCACAGCTTCGTTCGGTGGGATCAGCTGGCGTTGTGAGGCGCAAGATCTGCAATCGGTGCGTGCCAGCTTGCAAAAAGCGCCCGAGATCATGGCCGGGATATTGGACCGCGCCGACCAGATGCTTTACCTCTCCAAGAAGGCCGGCCGCAACCGGCTAAGCTGGGCCGACGATCCGCCGCCGAAAAAACCCGCCGATCCGCCGCGGGCACGCGGTGGCCGTGATAAAGTGTAGCCTTCAACTCCATAATGAAACGCCGCCGCACTGTCGCCATGGCCAAACCCGGAACCCGTTCTGCCACCCCCGTGGCCCTCACGGCGATGTTCGCGCGCGGGCTGGCCAACCTTCATTTGGATATATCCGCCGAGGGGCAGGCGGCACTGCTGCATTACATCGCGCTGTTGAACAAATGGAACCGGGTCTACAACCTCACCGCTGTGGTGTCGCAGCGCGACATGGTCACCCGCCATCTGCTCGATAGTCTGGCGGCGGCGCCCTATGTCCAAGGCCCGCGGGTATTGGACGTCGGCAGCGGACCGGGTCTGCCCGGTATTCCGCTCGCCGTCGCTTTGCCCGGCCTGCATTTCACTTTGCTCGATTCCGTCGCTAAAAAAACCCGCTTCATCATTCAGGCGGTAGGTGAACTGGGTCTGGCCAATGTCGAGGTGGAGACCCGGCGCTTGGAAACGTACCAGCCTGCCGAATTATTCGACACCGTCATCTCCCGCGCCTTCAGCGCTATCGGCCCCTTCATCACCGTGGCCGGCCGCCTCTGCCGCCCCGGCGGGCGGCTGCTGGCGATGAAGGGCCGTGATCCCGCCGAGGAATCGGCCGGGTTGCCTGATGAGTTCCGGGTGGAAAACACCCGCCGACTCCGCGTGCCCGGTCTGGACGAAGAACGGCACCTGGTCTGTTTGCGGCGGCAGGGGTAAGCGGCGGGTGGCGTCCTACCGTATAATCGTTGAATTATTAAGGAAGCTCTGAATAATTTCATGCTGGAATTCTCAGGCGGCACATCCCTGTGCCACAGGTACCTCTGAATGAATCCGAGGCACCTTGAAACGCTTACAGCAATAAGGGCACGGGATTGAGCAGAATCATCGCCATCACCAATCAAAAGGGCGGGGTGGGTAAGACCACCACCTCGGTCAATCTGGCGGCGTCGCTGGCGGCCACCAAGCGCCGGGTATTGCTGATCGACCTCGATCCCCAGGGCAACGCTACCATGGGCAGCGGCGTGGACAAGCGCACGGTGGCGTCGTCAATTTATGACGTGCTGGTGGAAGAACGCGAAATCCGCGCGGTGACGGTGCCGGCGGGACAGTCCGGGTTCGATCTGCTGCCGGCCAACGACGATTTGACCGGCGCGGAGATCGCGCTGCTGAACCTGCCGCAGCGCGAGCAGCGCCTCAAGCGCGCCTTGGCGGCGGTGCGCGCCGACTACGATTACATCCTCATCGACTGCCCGCCTTCTTTAAATATGCTGACCCTCAATGCCTTGGTCGGCGCCGAGGGCGTGCTGATTCCCATGCAGTGCGAGTATTACGCGCTGGAGGGTTTGTCGGCGCTGATGAGGACCGTGGACAAGATCCGCGCCACGCTCAACCCCACTTTGCAGGTGGAAGGGGTGTTGCGCACCATGTTCGATCCGCGCAATAACCTGGCCAACGAGGTCTCCGCGCAACTGGTGATCCACTTCGGCGACCGGCTGTACCGCACGGTGATACCGCGCAATGTCCGGGTGGCCGAGGCACCCAGCCATGGCCTGCCGGTGCTGCTTTATGATAAAACCTCTCGCGGCGCGCAGGCCTATCTCGCCCTGGCCGGTGAACTGCTGCGACGGGCCGAGCACGCGCGTGCCGCCGCCGTAAACTAGCCGCACGGCCCGCTCAACTGACGGACAACTAATTATGGTGACAAAAAAGCGTGGACTGGGTCGCGGATTGGACGCGCTGCTCGGCAATCTCGAGCCTGCCCCGTCCGCTACGCCGCCCATCAGCGCTGGCAAACCGCCGCAGGACAGCGAATTGCGCCATCTGCCGGTGGATCTGATCCGACGCGGCAAATACCAGCCGCGGGTGGACATGCACACGGAAAGCCTGCAAGACCTGGCCGACTCGATCCGCGCCCAGGGCGTGGTGCAGCCCATCGTGGTCAAGCCCGACGGTAAGGGCGAATACGAAATCATCGCCGGCGAACGGCGTTGGCGGGCGGCGCAGTTGGCCGGGCTGCAAGACATCCCCGCCGTGGTGCGCGATGTCTCCGATAAAGCCGCCATGGCCATGGCGCTCATCGAGAACATCCAGCGGGAAAACCTCAATCCCATGGAGGAGGCCAACGCCTTGCAGCGCTTGATCAAGGAATTCGACCTCACTCATCAGGAAGTGGCCGAGGCGGTGGGACGTTCGCGGGTGGCGGTCTCCAATTTGCTGCGGCTCCTCGACCTGCACGACGACGTGAAACGCATGCTGGAACACCGCGAACTGGAGATGGGCCATGCCCGCGCCATGTTAGCCTTGAAAGGCGCGGCGCAAAGCGCGGCGGCGCGTCAGGTGGTGAGTAAAGGTCTGTCGGTACGCGAGACCGAGGCCTTGGTGCGGCGCCTGCTCGTCGGCGGCGATGCCCCCGCGCCGGTTAAAAAGACCGCACTCGATCCCGATATCCGCCGCTTACAAGAAGACTTGTCGGAAAAATTGGGCGCCGGGGTGGAAGTGCAGCACGGTGGCAAAGGCAAAGGCAAGCTGGTGATTCACTACAACTCCCTTGATGAGTTGGAGGGCATACTCGCCCACATCAAATAGGCCCGTTACTCTGGCGCGATCATACGGCAAAGACCGCGCCTAAGTTCCGGTTGCGTGCCGGTGAAATCCGGGCCAGTCGCCGCATCTCATTTTTATTAAAGTAAAGATCACTCTCTGCCGCCCCTATCTCAATATTCTGGGCGGAAAGGTCGACTCGTTGGTCGCGCCTATTTACTCCCGTTACTACAAGGTCGGTGATGGTGTTCATGTTCATGAGATCAATGACGTGGCGATGAGCATGCTCGTAACGGGTTCCGGTTTTGAAGCGCACTCGTTTGTGCACCCGCCACGGGTAGGTGAAATCTTGCGATCTTGGTCAAGGCGCTGTTCCGCGCCGTGGAGAGGACGCTAGCCTCATGCGTGCTGATTCGCTGCGCCCCGGTATTAGCCACGGTTTGTATCCCGAACGTCGCGAGTTGCAAGCGGGCTGGCTGGAACAAATGCTAGTGAAGCTCGCAACGGCGGTGGTGCATCCCGAGGCTGGCCGACGGGCTATATTGCAACGCATCGTCGAAGAGGTGGCGCGGCGCGGGCGGGTGCTGAGTCAGGCCGGCGATGGCGGACTGCGGGAAGAAGGACAGGCCTTGCGGCGGCAGCTGCATCGTGAGGGGTTGGCGGAGGCGCTCATCATCCGCGCTTTCGCCCTGGCGCGGGAGCTGGCGGACCGCCACATCGGCCAGCGCCACTTCGATACCCAGCTCATGGGGGGCTGGGTGATGATGCACGGTATGTTGGCGGAGATGGAGACCGGTGAGGGCAAGACGCTCACCACCGTGCTGCCGGCCTGTACGGCGGCGCTGGCGGGGATTCCCGTCCACGTGATGACCAGCAATGATTATTTAGTGCAGCGTGACGCGGCCGCCATGGCGCCTGTGTATCACGCACTGGGTTTAACGGTGGGGGTGATTACGGAGGGCCTGGCTGCTGAAGCGCGCCGCGCCGCTTATGCTTGCGACATCACCTATGGCACCAGCAAGCAATTCGCGTTTGATTATCTGCGCGACCGCCTGGTCTTGGGGCGGGACGGCAACCGCCTGCGCTTGAAGTTGGAAGGTCTGCACGATACGGCACCGAACCGCGAGCGGCTGCTGCTGCGCGGTCTGTGTTTCGCCCTGGTGGATGAGGCCGACAGCCTGCTCATCGACGAGGCACGTACCCCGCTGGTCATCGCCTCGCCGGGCCACAACTCGGATCAGCCGCGCACCTATCAAGATGCCTTGCGGCTGGCCGGCCAACTGCGACTCGAAAGCGAGTTTCAAATCGATGGACAGGATCATAGCGTCCGTCTGACCGAGCGGGGCAGGACGCGCCTGGCCGAGTTGGCGGCACCGTTGGGCGGGGTGTGGGTGGGGGAGCGCCGCCGCGAAGAACAGGTCTGCCTGGCTTTGAGCGCCCTGCATTTGTTCGTGCGAGACCGGCACTATTTGGTGAAAGACGGCAAGATTCAGATCATTGACGAGAACACCGGACGGCTGATGGCGGATCGCAGCTGGGGCCAGGGTCTGCATCAGATGATAGAGAGCAAGGAAGTCTGTCCCGTCTCCAGCCGGAACGAGACCTTGGCCCAGATCAATTTCCAACGGTTTTTCCGCCGCTATTTGCGCCTGGCCGGTGCCACGGGCACGGCGGCGGAAGTGGCGGGCGAGTTGCGCGCGGTGTACGGCTTGAGCGTAGCCCGTATTCCCACCCGCCGCCCGTCGCGGCGCCACGGCCTGGGGGTTCACCTTTATCGCAGCGAAGCGGACAAGTGGATGGCGGTGCTGGCCCGTGCACGCGAGGGGATGGCACAGGGTCGGCCGGTGTTAGTCGGGACGTGTTCGGTGGCGGCCTCCGAACTATTGAGTGCCCGCCTCGCGGCGGCGGGGGTGTCCTGCCAGCTACTCAATGCCCGCCAGAATCAAGACGAGGCGGCACGAATCGCTCGCGCCGGTGAGGCCGGCCGCGTCACCGTGGCGACCAATATGGCGGGCCGCGGCACGGATATCCCGTTGGGACCGGAGGTGGCGGCGCGCGGTGGATTGTACGTGATTGCCAGTGAGCCCAATGAGGCGCGGCGTATCGACCGGCAGTTATTCGGCCGCTGTGCCCGACAGGGTGACCCGGGAAGTTATGAGCTGGTTTGCTCGCTGGAGGACGCATTGTTCGTCCGCCATTGCCCGGCCCTGATCCGCCGCTGGCTGGCCTTACTCGTTCATGGACAACCGCTAACGGGCGGATGGGCCAGGTGGCTGGTGAGTCGGGTACAGTGCAGGGTGGAGCGGCACCAGCGCCGTTTGCGCGCCGAGATGCTCAAGCAGGATCAGCGTCTGGGGGAGTTGCTCGGTTTTAGCGGGCGGCCGGATTGAAGGCGTGAGGCCGGGCTTGTAAAACCAGGCGCAGGCAATGCGTGGCGTGCGGGTTTAATCGTGTTGGGCGCGTTTCACCCGTTCCACGAATGCGGGTTCGGGCAGGGGCTTGCTGAAAAAATAACCCTGGTATTCGTCGCAACCCACGTTTTTGAGAAAGGCTAATTGCTCCGCGGTCTCCACCCCTTCCGCCACCACGCTCAGGCCCAGACTGTGGGCCAGCACGATGATCGCGGCGGTGATCGCGGCATCGTCCGCGTCGCCGGGAATATCTTTGACGAAAGAGCGGTCCACTTTGAGTTCGTCCAAGGGGAAACGTTTGAGATAGCTCAATGAGGAATAGCCCGTACCGAAATCATCCACCGACAGTTTGAGCCCCATCTCTTTGATCATGCGCAAGGCGGTCACAGTCTCGTTGGGGTTGGCCATGATCATGCTTTCGGTCAGCTCGATGACCACGTGTTTCGGGTCGAGTTGCGCCTCTCTCAAAGCCGCTTCTATGGTTTGCAATAATCCCGGCTGGCGGAACTGCTGGCTGGAGACGTTCACCGCGACGCGCAGCGCACCCAATCCGGCAGTGTGCCAGCCTTTGCAATGGACACTCGCGGTATGCAGCGCCCAGGCCCCCAGCTCGGTGATGAGCCCGGTTTCCTCGGCGATGGGGATGAATTCCACGGGAGAGATCATGCCCAGATCGCGGTGCATCCAGCGCATCAAAGCCTCCGCGCCGATGATTTGGCCGCTGGCGAAATCCACCTTGGGCTGATAGTGCAGACTGATCTCGTCGCGGCTGAGGGCTTTGCGTAGCTGATGTTCGAGACTCAAGCGCCGTTCGGTGCGGGCGTTGATCTCCTTGGAATAGAACTGATAGGTGTTCGTGCCTTGCTGTTTGGCGTGGGACATGGCGATGTCCGCGTGTTTGAGCAGGGTGTCCAAATCGTGGCCGTCATCGGGAAACACCGCGATACCGATGCTGGAAGTCAGAAACAGCTCCTGTTTCGCCACGTTGCAGGGCTTGGCGAGGAGAGTGAGGATGCGTTGGGCCAGCTGGGTGGTATTCTCAACGTTGCCGATGTCGGGGATGAATACCGTGAACTCATCGCCGCCGATGCGGAACAGATTACCGTGAGGGCCGAGCGCTTCCCCCGCCATGACCATGTCGTCGGGGCGCAGGCTGGTTTCCAGCCGCCGGGCGATGAGTTTGAGCAGGAGATCACCGACACTGTGACCCAAGGTGTCGTTGATCTGCTTGAAACGGTCGAGATTGATATGCATCACGACGCAGTTCTTGTTTTCATGGTGTGCCCGTTGCAGGGCCCGTTGCAGGCGGGTCATGAACATGCGGCGGTTGGGCAGGCCGGTCAGACCGTCATAAAAAGCCAGGCGATCCTGATAAGCCTTGGCGGTGAGAGTATTGCGCAGTCGCAGCACCAATTCACTGGAGTCCACCGGTTTACCGAGAAAATCCGTCGCGCCCAGCTCCAAGGCCTTCAATTTGGTTTTACCGTCGGTGGAGGAGGTCAGAATCACGACGGGAATATGTTTCATATTCGGGTCGCTGCGCATATGGGTGAGGATGTCGAAGCCGCTGACCACGGGCATATTCAAATCAAGCAGTACCACATCGGGCCGGAGTTCGCTAATCATGCTCAGCGCCTGGGTAGAGTCGGTGGTGGTGATGCAGTGGGTATAACCGGCGTCTTCCAGGAACATCTGTACCACATCGATAGTCGTTTCTTCATCGTCCACCATCATGATGGTGGCGTCTCGCCGTGAAGGCAGCTGGTGCTCGAAGTCACCCGCGTTCGAGAATAGCTCGGCGTCCCCGGTTGCAGTTTCAGCCGGACTATTTTTCATGTCCGGGATACGGTGTTTATTCGTTGACAAGACCGGGACTCCTTTTACGAATGGGGTCTGTCAGGGCTAGGCCCTCGTCATAGACGTATCGGCATATGGCGGCATCCTTATTAGCGATTATTTTCATTGCTTAGGCAGAGGAGCAGCAGGTAGAGGGCTGGACGTTCTACATGGCCTGTTTGATACCCGGGACGTCAAGCCGGTCGGCAAGTCCGTGTAAGCGGGCGATAGCCGCCTCGATCTGATCACTGGCCCGCGCCTGCGCCAACTCTTCAAGCTGCTGGGCTGGTTCGATAAAGTCATCGAAACCCACCGTGCCGCCTTCACCCTTGACCCAGCAAGCCAGACTGGCCACTGCCTCGAAGTCACGCACCTGCCAGGCCGCGTCAATGGCGGCCAGTTTGTCGACGAGCCTCCTGGCGAATTTTTGGATGATGGCCGCGTAGCGGGGATTGCTGGCCGGGAAACGGGAGACGATGAGTGTGGTCTCCACGGGGTTTGCCGCTAGTGCCGGGCCTGTGGTGTGTGGCGCGGGTGGTTGGGGAGGTTCTGAACGGTGCACGGTCGCTGCTTCCGCCGCTGTCGCCGATTCATTTTCATCGCGCGGAATGACGAGGCGCCGCGCCAATCCGCGCAAGGTGGCGATGGCGGCGCCGATATCGTCAGCGGATCTCGACTTAGCCAGTGATTCCAGATGACGGGCGGGCTGGGTGAAGACATCGAAACCCACTGTGCCGCCCGAGCCGCTCAACCAGTGGGCCACTTTCGCTAATGCGTCGAAGTCACGCGCCTGCCAGGCATGGTCGATGGCCGCGAGTTGTTCCTGGAGATTACCCGCGAATTTTTGGATGATCGCCCGGTAGCGAGGATCGCTGGCGGAGAAACGTGAGACGATGGGCATCTCAGCGGATTGCGGAGAGGTTGCCAAGACACCCGTCGGCGCCGGGCCGGCGGCGAGTGCGGTGGTTTCTACTACGCTGTCGCTGCGCTCCGCGCCGAGCAATCCGGCCAAGGTATTCATCAAGGCGTCCACCTCCACCGGTTTGGTGAGGTAGCCGGTGAATCCCGCGGCCAGGCATTGTTGTTCAAAGCCCTTCATGGCATTGGCGGTGAGGGCAATGATGGGTATCTGTACGTTCTGTTCCCGTAAGCGTGTAGTGGCCGTGTAGCCGTCCATCACCGGCATTTGAATATCCATCAGGATAAGCGCGTATTCCTTCTTGAGGGCCATGTCCACGCCCAGTTGGCCGTTCACCGCCTCGTCCACCTGCAGCCCGGCCTCTTCCAGCACCAGCTTGACCAGTTCACGATTTTCCTCGCCGTCATCCACCACCAGGATGGAGAGCGGGGCAAAGCGCCAGCACGTCTGCGCTGCATGGGTACTGCTCTCCACGGCGGCCAATACCTCGTGGACTTGTAAGAGTCGGATACCGTCAAGGGGGCCCGGGTCGAGGATCAAGGTAAAATTACTGCCCTTGCCCAGTTCACTACGCACCGTGGTATCGCCTCCCAGGGCGCGCGCGAATTTACGACTGATGGCCAGGCCCAGACCGGTGCCGCCGAATTGACGAGTCACCGAACTGTCGGCTTGCACGAAGGGTTCGAAGATGGCCTCCAGTTTATCCGCCGCCAAGCCCATGGCAGTGTCGATGACGTCGATTTCTAACTGGGGAGGCGTGCGCGTTGAGACCAGCCGCATAACGACCCGGACCCCGCCTTGTTGCGTGAACTTGATGGCGTTGCCGATGAGATTGGTGACGATTTGCCGCAGGCGGGTGGGGTCGGAGAGTATGGTTTCAGGGATAGGCCCATCTAACTCGAAATCCAGGGTGATGGATTTTTCCTGAGCCTTCACCGACAGAACCTTGACGACTTCCTGAATGAGAACATGCGGCGCGAAGCGGATGCGTTCGATATCCAGCCGTCCAGCTTCGACCTTAGAGAGATCGAGCACATCGTTGATCAATTCCAACAGGTGTTTGCCGCTGGAATAAATGGTGTTGAGGTGCTTCTTGCGTTCCTCTTCATTCTTCGCGTAGCCGCGTTTCAAGACTTCGGTGAAACCGAGGATCGCATTCATGGGGGTGCGGATCTCGTGGCTCATATTGGCAAGAAAATCACTCTTGGCCTGATTCGCCGCCTCGGCCTGGTCTTTGGATTTGCGCAGCTCAACCTTGTTTTCTTCCAATTGAGTTACATCGTCGAAGGTGATGAGCACACCGCCATATTCGCCGCCGCTGCCCAGCACCGGTGAGCAGTTGACGATAAAGCTGCGGATCGCGCCATCGTTACCACGCAGATAAATCATGTCGTTTCGTTGCGGTATACCTTCCCTCACCGCTCTCACCCATGGGAAATCGGTGTCGCTGAGAGTTGAGCCGTCTTGCCGTACCCAAGGCAGCACCGCGACGGTTTGGCCGAGCAGATGGTCGGCGGATTTGCCCATCACTTCGGCGAAGGCATGATTCGCCAACACGATAGTATTTTTTAGATCGATGACCAACAGGCCTTCCGCCAGTGTATCCAGCGCGGAGCGTACATGGGGTGGTACGGCCTGGGAGGGATCTAGATGGCGCAACACCTTACCCAGATAAAAATAAAACATCACGAAAGCGCCAAAAGTGATAAACATGATCAGCAGTACCAGCGGGTGAGTGAGATAACCCAGCCAGCCCGCGCGGATCAGCGGCACGCAGCGTAATTCAACATGTCCCCAAGCTTGTTCGCCTGACCAGATGGGTACTTTGATTTGCGAATCCGTGGAGCGTGTATCGCCGCTGTTCACCCAATAGGGTTCATGGTCGCCGATCATGACCACCACGTCGCCGTTGGCGCTGCGCACCGCCGCCGACAGGATATCGGGATTGCGTTCCACCACCAGCCTGAGTATGTCCTCGAGTCTGTTGATGTCGCCTTTGGTGATAAGGACCGTACCATTGGTGGCGATGGCCTCGGCCAAGGCCGCCCGGCCTTGCCGTTGCGCGCTCAGCTGATCGGGTACCAGCCCCAATGATACGGCCAACAGCATCAGCGCGATCATGAGGGCGGCTTGCCCCAGGGCGATATGCGCCTTGGCGGGTAGTTTCTTCAAAAAATTGAGGTGGAGTTTCACGGTGCCGGCTGCTCATGTACTGAAGATGGGGAGGCGGCTAAATCCTGAGCAGACGAAGTGAAGCCATTCTCGCTGAGAGTGTTGCGTGCGGAACGACCCGTGCTGTGGTCTAGGGAATCCATGAGAACCCATTCTCTAACAGGTGTATTCGCCTTATCGGCGTTTGCCCGCTTTTGGATAATCGATTGCAAGGAGTCATCCTCCTCCGTGCCGGAGGACTTGCGTAAAGACGCCAGTACGGGGAGAGGATCAATCAAACGCCAGGCTGGCATGGTCGACAAGAGGCTGGCCAACAATATTCCGCCACGTGCGATCCAGAGGACATAGCCGACTGACAGGCCGGTGGTAATCACCACCGTGGAACCGACCACCGCCATATTGACGGATGTCACCTCTTCTCTGACTTGATCCAAGTCCTGCATAAAACGCGTGCGTTCGAATAGATCACGCAGCGTTTGCGTTTCCGCCGTGTCCGCCCCGCTCTTGGACAACAGCATCTGCGGATCGGCGAGGGCGGATATAAAACCCGCCAGAGTTTCCAGAATATTTTTTTCTGATTTTAAAGCCGCCGAGCCGCTGTCGCTGTTAGTGGCGCGATACACGGTCTGTGACTCATTGACGGTACTTTCAGCACTGTCGACCCCGATACTATCGGCATTAAAAGAGATCGTATTCGCAATGCCGTCAACGGGTGAGACCGCGGATTTTTTCAAGCTGTACTGGAAAATAATCTCGGCGCTGTCTTCATCGTCATTGCTGTCGCTATACGCCTGGTCCGATTCCACCAAGGCCGGATTGGAAACGCTATTCAACATGGCTGGCGCATTGAGATAAGGCACAAAACTGATGGAGGCGGATAGCGTGGCCGTGCCGGCCGAAACCG
Organism: Gammaproteobacteria bacterium; assembly: GCA_023266095.1. Taxonomy (GTDB): domain Bacteria; phylum Pseudomonadota; class Gammaproteobacteria; order DRLM01; family DRLM01; genus CAKKSB01. Next base: position 84,080 of record JAHFRV010000004.1, read on the forward strand.
AAGCCGTCCCGCCACGATTGCTGGTATCAATGACTTCCCGTATTTCCACGCCCTGGGTACTGGAGAAGACCCCGTCGTAACTATCGTCGATGGCCCGTAGCGTAAGCGCGGCGGGGGCGCCACTGAAACCTGTCGCAGGGACAAAGCGAATTAACGTTGCGCCGTCCAAGGCCAAGGCCGCGCCATCATTTACCGAGCCTATCGAAAACCAGTTGTTCCCACCATTAGTGGAATACTGCCATTGGCCTTGGTTGAGGGCATAGGCGGGGTTATTCACGATCGCGATCCCCGTTAAGCGCGCGCCCGCGTCATCGTCCGATAATGTTGTGGAGAAGAGATTGAAAACTGTCTCGCCGGCTGGATCGGTTATGCCCTGTCTAATCGCCACGAGGGTGGCATCGCCTAAAGTAGGCGCATCGTTGACGGGCGTGACATCCAGCGTGAGGGTGTTCGCGATCGGATCGAGATCGGCGCCGCCGTTGAGCACGCCACCGTCGTCTTGAACCTGGAAAGTGAAGCTGGCGTAGTTCGAACCATTGGCGTTGGGTGCGGGGGTGAACACGAGCTGGGCGGCGGCGATATCCACAGCACTAATGAAATCACCCGCGGTGATTGCCGCGCCGCTGCTGGTTAAAACGCCCGCGCCGGGCAGAGTGATGATCTTCACCGCGAAGAGCGCATGGCCTTCGACTGTATCGCTGTAGCCAAAATCCGCAAGGGTGAAAGTGTAAGGTGCATCCTCACCGGTGATGATGGTTTTATCCGTACCGCTCGGCGCATCGTTGACGGG
>JAHFRV010000004.1:84879-85624 GCA_023266095.1 Gammaproteobacteria bacterium
CGAAGAGCGCATGGCCTTCGACTGTATCGCTGTAGCCAAAATCCGCAAGGGTGAAAGTGTAAGGTGCATCCTCACCGGTGATGATGGTTTTATCCGTACCGCTCGGCGCATCGTTGACGGGTGTGACATCCAGCGTAATCGTATTCGCGGTCGGATCGAGATCGGCGCCGCCGTTCAAGAGACCACCGTTATCCTGGACTTGGAAAGAGAAACTGGCGTAGCCCGTGCCGTTGGCGTTGAGCGTTGGCGTATAAACCAAGCTTCCGGCGCCGATATCGCCGCTGCTAATGAATTGCCCTGCCGTCACCGCGCTGCCGTTATTGCTCAGCGTGCCCGCGCTGGGCAGGCTGGTGATCTTCACGGCCAGCAAGCTGTCACCCTCCACGGCATCGCTGAAGCCGACGTCGGATAGCGAGAAGACGTAGGCCGTGTCTTCCAGTGTGGTAATGGTCTTATCGGCGCCGCTCGGCGCATCGTTGACGGGTGTGACATCCAGCGTAATCGTATTCGCGGTCGGATCGAGATCGGCGCCGCCGTTCAAGACGCCGCCGTCGTCTTGAACCTGGAAAGTGAAACTGGCGTAGTTCGAACCATTGGCATTGGGTGCGGGGGTGAATTTGAAGTTACCGCTGCCGATGCCTGCCGCGCTGATCACATTCCCCGCCGCGACCGCCGAACCATTATTGCTCAGCGTGCCCGCGCTGGGCACGGTGGTGATCTTCACCGCGAAGAGCGCATGGCCTTC
>JAHFRV010000004.1:85634-107990 GCA_023266095.1 Gammaproteobacteria bacterium
TACCGCTGCCGATGCCTGCCGCGCTGATCACATTCCCCGCCGCGACCGCCGAACCATTATTGCTCAGCGTGCCCGCGCTGGGCACGGTGGTGATCTTCACCGCGAAGAGCGCATGGCCTTCGACTGTATCGCTGTAGCCAAAATCCGCAAGGGTGAAAGTGTAAGGTGCATCCTCACCGGTGATGATGGTTTTATCCGTACCGCTCGGCGCATCGTTGACGGGCGTGACATCCAGCGTGAGGGTGTTCGCGATCGGATCGAGATCGGCGCCGCCGTTGAGCACGCCACCGTCGTCTTGAACCTGGAAAGTGAAGCTGGCGTAGTTCGAACCATTGGCGTTGGGTGCGGGGGTGAACACGAGCTGGGCGGCGGCGATATCCACAGCACTAATGAAATCACCCGCGGTGATTGCCGCGCCGCTGCTGGTTAAAACGCCCGCGCCGGGCAGAGTGATGATCTTCACCGCGAAGAGCGCATGGCCTTCGACTGTATCGCTGTAGCCAAAATCCGCAAGGGTGAAAGTGTAAGGTGCATCCTCACCGGTGATGATGGTTTTATCCGTACCGCTCGGCGCATCGTTGACGGGTGTGACATCCAGCGTAATCGTATTCGCGGTCGGATCGAGATCGGCGCCGCCGTTCAAGAGACCACCGTTATCCTGGACTTGGAAAGAGAAACTGGCGTAGCCCGTGCCGTTGGCGTTGAGCGTTGGCGTATAAACCAAGCTTCCGGCGCCGATATCGCCGCTGCTAATGAATTGCCCTGCCGTCACCGCGCTGCCGTTATTGCTCAGCGTGCCCGCGCTGGGCAGGCTGGTGATCTTCACGGCCAGCAAGCTGTCACCCTCCACGGCATCGCTGAAGCCGACGTCGGATAGCGAGAAGACGTAGGCCGTGTCTTCCAGTGTGGTAATGGTCTTATCGGCGCCGCTCGGCGCATCGTTGACGGGTGTGACATCCAGCGTAATCGTATTCGCGGTCGGATCGAGATCGGCGCCGCCGTTCAAGACGCCGCCGTCGTCTTGAACCTGGAAAGTGAAACTGGCGTAGTTCGAACCATTGGCATTGGGTGCGGGGGTGAATTTGAAGTTACCGCTGCCGATGCCTGCCGCGCTGATCACATTCCCCGCCGCGACCGCCGAACCATTATTGCTCAGCGTGCCCGCGCTGGGCACGGTGGTGATCTTCACCGCGAAGAGCGCATGGCCTTCTATCGAGTCACTGAAACCGAAGTCGGCGGTGCTGAAAGTGTAAGGGGCGTCCTCAGCTGTGGTAATGGTTTTATCGGCGCCGCTCGGCGCATCGTTGATTGCAGTGATGGAGGTGGTGAGCGTGGAAGCAGCAGCGGCGATGGCGGTGGTGCCGCCATTGCTCGAGGTGGTGATGGTGACGCGTGATTCCATGCCGGCGGTGGAGGAGTAACCGCCCGTATAGCTGTCATCGAGGCCGCGCAGGACCAGTCCCGTGGGCGAGCCGTTGAAATCGGTTGCGGGCAGGAAGCGCACTAGAGTGTTTTTACTCAGTGCCAGGGCGTTGCTGTTGTCGTCCGCGCCGCCGACGGCATACCAATTGGCGCCGCCATCGCTGGAATATTGCCAGGCACCTTGCGTGGCCGGCGCGGTATTGCTGATCACGACCATACCGGAGAACAGACTGCCGGTGTCGATATCGGTGTACACGCCGCCGAACAGGTTGGCGAGCGTGTTGCCAACCGGGTTGGGGGCGTCTTCGAACACGGCGGGCAATGTTGCGCTGCCGACGCTGGGCGCATCGTTGAGCGCGGTGACGGTGGTCGTTATTTGAGAGACGACGCCCGCGATGGCGGTGGTGCCGCCGTTGGCGCGGGTGTCGAGAGTGACACGCGATTCCGTGCCGCCGGTGGAGGAAAAACCGCCGGTATAGCTGTCATCGAGGCCACGCAGTGCTAGCGCCGCGGGCGCACCGTTGAAATCCGCCGCCGGCACGAAGCGCACCAGTGTAGTGGCGCTCAAAGCCAGGGCATTGCCGCTGTCGGTGACGGCGCCTATGGTGAACCAGTTCGCGCCGCCATTGCTGGAGTATTGCCACATACCTGCGCTGGCCGGGGAGGTGTTGCCCGTCACCGCCAAGCCGGAGAGGCTGGCGCCGCTGTCCACATCGGTATATCCGCTGCCGAAGAGGGCCGTGAGGGTCGCGCCGGCTGGATTGCTGGCGTCTTCCAGCACGGCTGGCAATACGGCATCGCCCAGGCTGGGCGCATCGTTGACGGCGGTGACCGTGATAGTCGCCGTGGCGGTAGCCGTCGAGTAGGCTGTGGTGCCGCCGTTGCCGGTGGTATCGACTTTGTCGCCGGCCGCCGCGCCGTTGGTTTGATCCCAGGCGCGATAGCTGAGGCTGGCGCTGTCGGCGTTGTTGCCGTCGGGCACCAAGCGGACGCGATCAGTGGCGCGCAACAGCAGCGCATTGTTGTCGGCGACCGCGCCCACCGCCGACCAACTGGCGCCGCCGTTGGTGGAATATTGCCAGCCGCCATTGCCGTTGCCGGTGGCGGTGACGGCGATACCGAGGGCGTGCCCGTCGGCGTCGCTGTGGCTGAGATTGACGAAGCTCGCCACCTCATCACCGCTGTTGTTGAGAGCGTTTTCACCGATGGAGGTCAGCGTGGGTGATGGCGCGACGAGGGCGGTGGGTGCGTTGTTGAGTTCGTAGCTGATCTTGAGGTTGTCGATATACAGTTTGCCGCCGATGGCGCTGGCATTGGTGACGACGAAGCGGATTTGGGTATTGTTGGAAATAGAGGTCGAGATGTCGAAGCTGGCTGATTGCGCCACCGGGTCCGTTGCGCTGAGATTGAAGGTTTGCAGCGGGGTGGGATTCCAAGTGGCGCCGCCGTCATTGGAGATGACCAAGGCGACGACACCGTTGCCAAAGCCACCCCAGGAATCACGTGCATACTCGAAGCTGAGGGTCGCCGTCGTGGCGCCGGCGAGACTGGCCGCGCGGGTCGCCGCCGCATTTAATAGGTTTGCAGTGATCTGCAAATTATTGGTGGTGAAGATTCCTGTTGAGTCGATTCGGACCGCGCCGAACAGCGGGCCGTTCGCCTCGCCGCTCTCCTGCCAGGGTCGGGTGCTCCAATCCACGTTGCCGTTGCTGCCGTTGTAAGCCACGCCGGTGAATTGATCGAATAAATACCTGGGCGCCACCATGTCGATGGTGAGGGTGTTGGGCGTGAGATCGATATTTGCTCCGCCGCCGTCGTCGATGACCATGAAACCGATGCGCGCGTAGTTGAGGCCAATCGCACCACTCGCCGGCGTGAACACTAGATTGCCGGCGAGGATGTCCGCGACCGCGATGCTATCCCCGGCATTGACCGGCGTTACGCCGTTGGTCAAGGTAGCGCCGAGGGGTTTGCTGATGGCGTCGATCCGCACCGCTTGCATCGCGTTGGCGGGACTGTCATTAGAATCGCTGTAGCCGAAATCGGCCACGCTGAACACATGGACGTTGTCCTGCGGTTCAACCACGGTGTTGTCAGTGCCGCTAGGCGCATCGTTGACCGCTGTCACCGTCGTGACGATGCTGGCCTTGCTGGCCGAAACGGCGCTGGTGCCGCCGTTGCTGGACGTATCCACCGTGATGCGGCTTTCCGTTCCCGCCGTGGTGGAGTAAGCGCCGCCGTAGCTGTTGTCGAGCGCGCGCACGGCAAGCGCGGTCGGTGTGCCGTTGAAGTCCGCCGCGGGTACGAAACGCAGCTTAGTGGCGGCGCTGAGCGCCAAGGCGGTGGCATTGTCGGCTACGCCGCCGATGGCGCGCCAGGTGACGCCGTCACTGCTGTACTGCCACATGCCTTGCGTGGTCGGAGCGGCGTTGCCGACCACCGCCACGCCGGTCAGGCTGGCGCCGCTATCCACATCCGCGAACAGCCCGCCGAACAGAGTGGCCACTGTCTCGCCGGCGGGATTGCCGTCGTCTTCGAGTACGGCGGTCAGCGCGGTGTTGGTCAATGCCGGGGCGTCGTTGACGGCGGTCACGGTGAGGGTGGCGGTGTCGGTGGTGTTGGAGTACGGAGTGATGCCGCCGTTGATAGAGGTGTTCACCTTGCTGCCCGCGCTGCTGCCGCCGCTTTGATCCCAGGCGCGGTAGGTCAGCGCGGCACTGTCGGCGTTCAATTGATCGGGAACAAAACGCACGAGGTCGGTGTGGCGCAGCAGCAGCGCGTTGTTATCGGATACGGCACCGACGGCGGTCCAGGCCAGACCGCCATCGAGCGAATATTGCCAGGTACCGTTGCCGTTCGCGGTGGCGGCGAGGGCGATGCCCGGTGTATCGCCGTCGGCGTCGCTGACAGCGCCGCCGAGCAGGCTGGACACCGTGTTGCCGGCGTTGGTGATGTTGTCCTCGCTGAGAATGGTGAGATTGGGCGAGACGGGGTTGAGCAGCGGCGCGTCATTGGCGTTGCTTACCGTCAGCGAGATAGCATCCAGTTTCTCGGCCCCGGCCGCGAAGGCCACATCGGCACCGCTAAAAAATAAGGAGGCGCTGGCGACGCCATTGCCTAGGCCGGATACCAGCGAAGTCTGGCTGACAGCGAAAGCGAAGATATCCTGTTCCGTTACCGTTAACAGATTGCTGCCGACCTTGGTTGCCGCATCCACCGACAGTAGCAAGGTGCCCACCGGCAGTAGGCGGCCGCCGACCGTAGTGGTCTTCTCCACTACGTCGATGCCGTAGATTTTTTTACTGATCCCAACACCCGGATCATCGCCTTGCAGGAACAACTGCGTGCTGCCGCTGGTGGTGGCGCCCACGTCGGTGGGGCGGAATAACCAGACGTCGTTATCGTCGTCGGCGCCGCCGCGGGTAAACAGAAAATCGCCTTTGTTGAGCGTGGCGTCACCCACCGTGACGCTGCGCTCGATGAGCGAAACGCCGAACACGTCCTTGCCGGCGGGTGCCAGGCCTTTGAGCAAGATGGCGAAGGTACCGTTGCTGTAATCGCCGGGGGTGACGGGACGGAAGATGAAAATATCCTCTTTGCCGACCGTCAGAGAGTTGTTGAAACCCGCATCGGTGGGCGTGGCGGTGCTGGTTAATAGCGTTCCGTCGGAACTGGCGAGCAATAAATCACCGGCCTTGAGCTGGAAATTGGAGGCACCCAGCGGCATGTCGCTGGACACATAGTGCAGGGCATTAATGTTTTTGTCGGCGATGAACTGGCTCAAGTTCACCGGCACGGAAAAACTGCCGCTGGTGACGGTCGGAGCAAAGGCGAGATTGGGATCGTTCATTTGCACGACATCAGCCTTGCGCCAGGTGTCGGCGCCGGTTTGTCCGCCACCACTGACGTGATTGTCTGTGCTCAGCAGCAGAGCGCCGCTCATGATGGTGGGTGCGGTGTAGTCCAGGGTCAGGATGGGCCGCAGCGCGACGGTGGAAACATCTTCGCTATAGTATTTCCACGGCTGATCGTTGTCGTTGACGATGACCCAGCCCTGGTTGACGCCACCGTTCGACCACGCTTGCAGCGAGGCTTGCAAGCCGGTGAAACTCTGTGCGCCCGAGAGATCGGGACTGGCGAGGATGCTGATAGGCAGGACACCGGCTTCCACGCCGTTTAGCTGCACGCCGTTCACCAAGGTATTCCAAGTGGAATTGTCCGCCCAGCTCGTCTTCATATCATGCAGTTGAATGGTGGCGCCCGCCACGCTGGGACCGCTGACGGTCAACGTCAGAGTGGCCGAGTTGATGGTGGAACCGTAGGGTATCTGACCCGCGTCCACGCCGAAGAGATTGTCGAAGCGGATCAGGCCCTGGCGGGTTGGGTTGCTGTCTAGTTCGATTACGATGATGTTGCTGTTGTTGCTGGTGGGGGCGCCATTGTTCAGTTCGGTATCGAAGGTGTTTGTATAACCGCCTACGCCGTTTTGAAAAGTCTTCACGGTGAGTGTGATCTGCCAATTCGCTTGCAGCTGCTCGCTGACCGCGGCGCGGGCGTCGATCTGTCCCGTGTGATATTCCAGCGTCCAATCACCACCCAGCAGCGTGTGACCGGTCAAGTCGGAACTGGCCGCCACGTCGGCGCCGGTGAGCTTGCCCAGCGTGTTGACGAGCGCCAAGCCCTCGCCGGAGGCGGCGAGATCGCAACCGTAGAACAGCAGGTCCGCGCCGTTATTAAAAGCGCGCCGCCAGGCGCTGATGTCGTCGCTGGCCGCTTGCAGACCGTTGAGGTCCAGCCAGCTGCCGCCCAGTTGCAGGCCGTGTTGATTGCCATGGGAGATAATGTGCACGGCGTCGATATCATGCTGGGTGCCCAACACCGCGCTGATTTTCGCGATGCCGTTTTGCGCGCCGTCCAGCAGGTAGACCTCGAGTCGGCGTTCCCCATTATTTTGGGCCGCCAAGTCTGCCAGCAGGGCTTGGTAATTGGCGATGCCGCTGTCGACAAAGACGATTTCATGTCGGCCGGCGCCGGTGGCGTCGGTATTTTCTTGCAAGGGCGCCGCGCTTGCTTCCGCACGCGCCCCGCTAAGCAGCGGGGGCAGGCCATAGAGGTCGCGCAGACCTGGCCCATCGAGGGCGGGCGGGAGCCGGGGGTCGTGGGTCGTTGCGGCAGCGGGTGTGGCGCTGATCTGTTCAGTACCGCTCAGCGTTTCAGTGAGAGTGGCCGCGACGATGAGGGTATTGCCCAAGGTGTTTTGGCTGGTAGACGATGACTCGGGTGTGCCTCTCTCGCGGGCGGGGTCTATCCCCAGGCTCAAGTCGGCGGACAAGAGCAGGCGTGGTTCGAGGTCTTCGAAAATATAGTTTAGTTTGGCGCGCGTTTTAGTTTTATGTTTCATGTCCGGGCATGTCGTAGCGCGTGTACGCAAGGCATGGAGGTCACCGAGGTCGGTCGCAGGGTAAGAGATTTATCGGCCGGGGCGCGTGGGGCTTGATTTTGGATGGCTGTGGGCCGAGCGCGCTTTATCAGCCGCTCGGCTAAGTCGGCGGGAGCATAAGGGCCGATGCCGCGGCAGGCGGCGGTATCGGTTTTCGTTGATGCGGCGTGCGCGGGGCACGAGCCTGTGGTGTTGCTTTGCGGTGGGCCGAGTGTTTGGGTTCGCCGCCGCGGATACTTGTCTTGATTTGAGCGGGCGCGGTGGATTTCGCCGTGGTCAGAAATCGGCTTTTGCATTTGAGACCGCCGAGAAAACGGCGCTCGGGATTGGGCAGTTCCAGGCGGACGCCGAGGGTACCGCTGGCGGGGTCGGCCATGGGATCGATGACGTGTACCGTGGCCAAATAGAGTTGGCCGGGCTCGGACTCCGGCCGCACCTCGACCCGCATGCCTTTGCGGATATCTTTGTGGAGGGCGGCGGGGACGATGACCTCGACCCGCAAGGGATCGAGTTGGGCGATGCGCAGTATGGCTTGGTTCTCGACGTATTCCCCGGGGGATTTGTAACGTTGTACCACCTTGCCGCTGATCGGGCTGCGGATGATGCGCTGGTTTACCACGGCCTCGGCGCGGCGCAGCTCCAATTCGGCGAGAGTTTTTTTATCTTGCGCCATGTGCAGCTGCCATTGGGAGAGGGCGGCCTCCCGTTCGGCGTCGTCTCTGGCGTCGGTAGAGATCATGTCCTTGTCGTTGAGGGCCGCGGCGCGGTGCTGTTTGCGCCGGTCGTATTCCAAATTGACCTCGCGTAGAAATATTTCCGCGTCCATGTTGGCCCGTTGCCGGTTCAGTTCCATGGTGATCTTTTCCACGCTGGATTCCAGCTCGGCGATGACCTGGCCTTTTTCGACGCTATCGCCGCGGTCGACGCGGATAGAGTCGACGAGCCCCGGCACCGCACTGTGCACGTCCACTTCCGAGTGGGGCATGATCACGCAATCGAATTCGGGCAATTCTTGCGGGGCGGCGCCCACGCCGGGCGACGAGACCATCAGCATCAGCAAAGCGGTGTGGATGGTGGCTGTTTTGAGAAACTGCCCTAGCCGGCGGTGGGTGTGCATCCTGTCCATGGTTGTGTAGCGGCGATATTTCCGTGAGGGGACTTGTCCCTTTATTTCGGCGTCGGTCGGAGATGCTTGAGGGTCGGCGTTGTGTCGCCCCGCGCGATGTATGGCGCGGGCATTTGCAGTCGGGAATGACGTTGCGCGCGTGAAGTGTATTTGTGGCGGCAAGAGTTCGCTCCAAGATTAAACCGCGTAGCGCCGCAGCAATAGTTGCCGCACGGCGCGCAGCCATTGTCGGGCGAGGGGTTCATCGCCGTGTTCGAAACGCAGATGGACCCGGGTGCCCACCGGTGGTGGATTGGCTTGCGGTGGCAAGGCGATGTCGAATTGAAACACCCCATCCAGCGTGGTCAGTCCCTGCGGATCCTGGCTGTCGACGGGAATGGAGCCGCCGCCGCGCGCGCCCAGCGCCTTGCTGGGCAGTTGCCGGCTGGCGGCGGGCACTTCTCTTTCGATTTTACCCGTGAGCGTCTCCGCCCAACGGCCGGGGAGCTTGACCTTCACCGCACTCAGCTGTTCGCGCACTCGGCCGGCATCCGCCTGGGGCACCACGGCGCGGGCGGTGAGGGTAGTTTGCTGGGTGATGAAAGCCAGCGTGTCGCCTTGGTGGGCGTAACGGCCGGGGAGATTGCGCGCATTGGGTACGATGAAGACACCCGCCGCGGGGCTGCGCACCACCAGGGCGTCCAAACGCTGGCGGATTCGGGACAGATCGGCTTGGACTTGGCCCAGTTGAGTTTTGAGGATATTGAGCTGGGCGCGGTCGCCCAGCAATTGCGTATCGTAGCGGGCTTGCAGTTCGTCACGCTGAAATTCCAAGAGGCTGAGTTGGCTGTGCAGCAAGGGGTCAGCCAATTCGAACAGTCCGTCACCGGGCCGGACTTGCGCGCCCTCTTCGGCGAGCAGGCGAGTGATGAAGCCGTCACTGCCCGCCCGTACCTGCCCCTGTTCGGCAAGCCAGATGACGCCTTGCGCAGGGGTCCAACTGGGTACGGGTAGCAAAAATAACAGGGCGGCGAGGGTGCCGGCGGCGGAGAAGACGCTGAAAACGGCGCGCCGTCGCTGGCGGCTCAGCAGCGGGCTGGTGAACAGGAAGGCAAGGTATTTCGCCACCGGCAGCAGCAGTTGCACTAGGGCCGCCCACAGGGCGAGCAGGAGGCCCACTATAAGAAATTTTCCAGCGATGAAGAGGATGATGGCGAGGCTGATAACCACACGGTAAATGGAAGAAGTGAGGCCGTAGGCGAGGAACCAGCCGCGCTCGCCGGGTCCCCTCACCGGGGAGGCGGCTGCGCGCACGCCGAAGACATAGCGTTGGACGAGGTAACCCAGATACTGTTTGGCGCGCGGCCCCAGATTGGGGATTTCGAGGGCGTCGCACAACACGTAGTAGCCGTCGAAACGCAGCAGAGGGTTGCCATTTAACAGCACCGTCGAGATCCCGCCGATCAACATGATGTTATAGGCGATGTCGCGCACCAGCCCCGCTTCGATATTCAACCAGGCGAAGAAGGCCAGCGCGGCGATGAAGGACTCGACCATGATGCCGGCGGCGCCTACCGCCATGCGCCGCTGCTTGTCGCGGAAGGCCGAGGCCGCCGAGGCGTCGACATAGGGTACCGGCATCAACACCAGCAGCATGATGCCCATTTCGTGCACCTCGCCGCCCCACACCCGGGTGGCGAAGGCGTGGCCGAGTTCGTGCAGCGCCTTCACCAGGGGATAACTGAGGGCGAGGATGAGCAGGTTGTGGGGGCTTAACACGCGTTCGCTGAGGTCATGGGTGACTTCAGTCCAGTGGCCGAGGCCGAGCACCAGGGCCACCGTCACCGCCCCCAGCCACAATAAAAATCCAGCCGGTCCGAACAGCGGCGCCGCCAGCGCCAGCCAGCGGTCGAGATGCGGCTGCGGGTCGAACAACGGGAAGCGCAAGGACAGCGGGCTGAGCAGGCGGCTTTGCCAGCGGGCGCGCCGCTGGCGCTGGTAGCGGGTGAACAGGGCCTCGGTGTCGGGCTGCACATCGCACTGCAAGACATCGGCGGCGTGCAGTTTGCCGAGCAGCTCGATCACGTCGTCCTGGGTGGGCGCTTCGTCGCCGAGCGCGGCATTGGCGGCGTCCCAGATCTGTTGCACGCTGCGTTCACCGTCGAAGAGGCCGAGGAGATGAAAGACCCCGTCGCTGAAACGGTGATAGCGGGTGGTGCTGCGGTCTTGCAGGATGTACCAGACTTGGCCGCGGTAGACATGGCGGTGGATTCGGGTGTGGGTGCGTAAGCGTGGTTTGAGGGCGGCGACCCGATGCCATGCGCTGCTGTAAGTGTGTTCCGTCATGGACGCGCCGGCCTCAGGGTAGCCAGGACCACAACCACAGGCGCAGCCGGTCGAGCAGGGTGTGGGTCCATATCCAAATCAGTTTATGGCGTCCCGCTTCGATCTTGGCCACGCCCTTCATGCCCGGCCGCAGGTATTTCATGGGTTCTTCGAGCCGGGCCTCGACGCGGAAGACGTTGCGGCCGTCTTGCGCCTCGGCGACGCCGGTGATCTTGTCGACGATGAGCGGGAAAGGGCGCTCGGCGAGGGCGGCGAGGGCGAGAGAGCCGCGGCTGCCGACACGGACATTCATCAGCTCGGCTTCGTCCACGTCGAGCATGATGCGGTAAGCGTCGAGGGGCGCGACTTCAAACAACAGCTGGCCGCGTTCCACCGGCGCGCCCAGCGATTGGCTGAGGTCGCCGCTCACCACGATGCCGTCGAACGGCGCGACGATACGCGTTCGCGCCAACTGCTCGTTGACCAGGTCGAGCTGGGCGTCGGCCTGAGCCACTTGGGTGTGGAGGATCTTGGCCTCGGCGCGGTCGAACTTGCCCAACGCCCGCCCGTACTGATTGGTGCGCTCGTCGCGCTGGCTGGTCCAGCGCCGCTGTTCCAGGCGCAATTCTTTATCGTCGAGACTGGCCAGCACATCGCCCGCCTTCACCAGGGCGCCGGCGCGTACCGAGGCCGAGCCGATGTAGCCGTCGATGGGCGCAACCAGGGCCCGTTGCACCGTGCCTTCCAAGGTTGCGTCGGCGGTGATGCGATAGTCGCCGCTGCCGAAGCTGAGCAGCAGGGCGACGGTAAGAGCAGCGGCGGCGGTCTTGGCGGCCACATGGCGCGGACCGGCCAAGCGGGAGAGGTGGTCATGCAAGGCATCTTTGATCTTGGCGATCAGCCAGCGGTCATCCTTGCGCTTGAGCTCGATGATGGGACCGAGCAGGGCGGCAATGCCCGTCAGGCGCGCCATCGTAGCCGCATCGAACGGCCGCTGACCGGCGCGTTCGCAACACAGCGCGCCGATGATGTGGCCGTGTGCCACCAGTGGCAGGGCGCAGAGGGCTTCCTGATGTTCCTGCTGTGCGAGCTGGGCATGGGCGGACGGCGGGGTGCTGTTTCGCGCGCCCTCGAGTGGCGGATAGACCAGCGCCGCGTCTTGCGCGCAGGCCTCGTCCATGACCCGTTCGATGTCGCGCAGCAGATTGGTCTTGCGGTCGAAGTTCACACTGTGGGACAAGGCCCGTAGGCGGTTGTGTTTGCCGGCTAGCAGACCGAGGCTGACGCGTTGGCAGTCCAAGATCCGCGCCAGAGCCGTGACCAGCTCGGTGGCCGCTGCCGGAAATCGCTCATGTTCGAGACTGGCGGCGAGGGACTCGATGAATATCGCCACGCCGCCCGTATCCGGGGCGGGTTCCCGGCTCAGTAGGAAGTCCAACCAGCTGCCGCCCCATTTCAGCAATTGCACCACGATGCGTTCCTGCTGTTCCGGCAAGGAATCGACCTCCACCGCCACCGTGCCGCATAGACGTCCGCCTATCATTAAGGGGCAGGCAATATGAACGAGCCGTCCCGCCCCGTTCTCTGTGCCCGCCGCCGCCGTGCCCATTACCGCGCCACCGCTACTAATGGCCAGTTGCACGGCGGCGGCCAGCTCGCCCGGGTCTCGGCACTCCGCTGGCCAATGCGCGGTAGCAGTGAGAGCACGATCGCCGGCCATGTCCAGCACCGCGTAGGCGCGGCGCAGATTGGGAATCATCTGGCATTGCAGCGACAACCAGGTTTGAGCAAGGGTCTCGGACATAAGGGCTCGATCAACGGGTGCCGGAACGTTGTCGGATATCAAGACGAACTTCTTTACTTATGTTTTCTGCGCCAGGTTTCGTCTAAGCGAGAAAAGACGCCGCATGATGGCGATGCTTGACCGGGTATTTGTGCCTCGCGTTAGGTTCAGCCGCGCGGTTTTTTTATGGCCGGGTAGAATGACAAAACCGCGATTACATTTGTGTCGACATTGGGCCTTAAATAACCGGTTTTTACATTGACCCCTAAGAATGAGTCTTCTATACTGCGCCCGCCCGCCAGGCTGCAATGGGGCGTACATCGCGCCGCGGGGCCGGAAGCTTGCGGCCCGGCAGGTGCTCGCTTATACTCTCGCGCCTGTTTTAGAGGCCCTTCGCTCATGCAGAAGTCAAAGGGGGCCGGGATGCTGCTGATCGGTGTCGGCACCCATCTCGCCGCCATGGTGATCACCGGCTTCGGCTTGGGTTTCGCCTTAGATGCCTGGCTACTGACCAGTCCGGTATTCATGCTGTTGTTGGGCGCCCTGGGTTTCGTGGGTGGCATCATTAAGGCCCACCGGCTGTTGGGCAGTGGGCTGGGATAGAATTTGAACGCCGACGCAAGTGAGATAGCCAGCACCGCCCGCCGGGTCTTGGGACTTCAGCTGGGCGTGCTTGTCCTGGTGGCGGCGGGTTTTTTTTTGGTCAAAGGACGTTGGGAGGCGCTGTCCGCTTTATACGGCGGCTTTATCAGTGTAGTGGTGGCCTTCCTGCTGAGCCGAGGCGTGATTCGAGCAACGAACGCGGCGCCCCACGACCATAAAAAAAGCATGTTGATTTTGTATTTGAGCGCCGCCCAGCGTTTCCTGCTGGTGGTGGTCCTGTTTGGCGTAGGCCTGGCGCTGTTGAAACTTCAACCGCTGCCGGTCGTCGCGGGATTCATCGCCGCCCAGTTGGTGTATCTGGCCGCGATGCGTGGCGGCGAACGGGGCGGATCATAAAGTTTTTAAGGATTTGAGGGCGCAAGTGTGAGCCAATCAGAAAATGCCTCGGGTGGTGGGACGGTAGAGTACATCCAGCACCATCTTACCAATCTGTGCGTGGGCAATTGCGACCCGATCACCCATCAGGCCGCCGGGTTCTGGGCCTTCCACCTCGATACCATGATTTTTAGTTATTTGCTGGCCGCCTTGATCGTATTCGTATCCTGGCGCCTGGGCGGCAAGCTCAAGCCAGGCGTGCCCGGCGGTTTCCAGAATTTCGTCGAATCCATATTGGATTTCGTCAGCGGCCAGGTGCGTGACACCTTTCCCGGCCACAACCCTCTGATCGGACCGCTGGCCCTCACCATCTTCGTGTGGGTCTTCTTGATGAACTTCATGGACCTGATCCCGGTGGATCTGCTGCCGCTGATCGCCTCCTGGTTCGGCATACCGTATTTAAAAGTAGTGCCTACCACGGACCTCAACACCACCCTGGCCATGTCGCTGACGGTATTCGGCCTGATCATTTTCTATAACATCAAAGTGAAGGGTCTCGGCGGCTACCTCAAGATGTTTCTGTTCCACCCCTTCGGTAAATTCTTCGTGCCGGTCAATGTGGTGATGAGCATCATCGAGGAACTGGCCAAGCCGCTCAGCCTGGGGCTGCGCTTGTTCGGCAACCTGTTCGCCGGTGAACTGGTGTTCCTGTTGATCGCCCTGCTGGGCGGCACGGCGGTGGGCGCCATGTTCTATTTCATGTTCCCGTTGCAGATTATCCTGGACCTGGGCTGGTTGATCTTCCACTTGCTGGTGATCACCCTGCAGGCGTTTATCTTCATGGTATTGACCATCGTGTACCTGGCCATGGCTCACGCCAAGGATCACTGAGCTTGTTTGACCGGTTTTCATCATAGATTTTTAGTTATATTTTTAAGGAGACAATGCAATGACAGCTGAAATGATATCCATGATCTACGCGTACACCGCCGTCGGCGTGGGCGTGATTCTGGCCGCCGCCGGCCTGGGTTCCGCCATCGGCTGGGGCCTGATTTGCGCCAAGACCCTGGAAGGTATCGCGCGCCAGCCCGAAATGCGCCCCGCGCTGATGACCAATATGTTCATCTTCGCCGGTTTGATGGAGTCCTTCCCCTTCATCATCTTGGCCTTCGCGATGTGGTTCCTGTTCGCCAACCCCTTCGTCGGTGCCCTGCAATCCGCTTTGGGCGCCGCCGGCGTCTAAGCGAGTTGTTTGACGTTGTAAACGTCATAACCTGACGAGGAGCTGATCGTGAATATTACAGCAACCCTGATCGCCCAGATCGTCGCCTTCGTGGCGCTGATCTGGTTCGTCAACAAGCTGCTGTGGGGTCCCGTCACCAAGATGATGACGGACCGCCAGAAGCGTATCGCCGACGGGTTGGCCGCGGCCGACAAGGGCCAGCACGAACTGGTGCGTGCGGAAGAGCACGCCAAGGAATTGGTGCGCGAGGCCAAGGCCCAAGCCGGTGAGATCATCGCCCAAGCGGAAAAACGCGGCGGTGAAATCGTCGAAGAAGCCAAGCAAGGCGCCCGTTCCGAAGCCGAGCGTTTGCTGCATGCCGCGAAAGCGGAGATCGAGCAAGAGGTCAATCGCGCCAAGGAGCATCTGCGCGGTCAAGTGGTGTCGGTGTCGGTGGCGGGTGCCCAGCGTATCCTCGGCCGGGAAATCGATTCGCAAGCCCACGGCGATCTTCTCAAAGATTTAGTGGCGCAGATTTAAATTTAATAGGTCGGGACACTATGGCAGAAAAAACCACCATCGCGCGTCCCTATGCTCTGGCTGTATTCGAGCTGGCGCGGGGACGCAACCAGTTGCCGCGCTGGTCGGAGATGTTGCGCCTGGCGGCGGCGGTTGTCTTGGATGAGCGGATCGATGCCCTGGTGGGTAATCCGCGGGTATCCAAGGCGCAGTTGGCTGAATTGGTGATCGGCATCGGCGGCGATCACTTCGATAAAGAGGCGCAACACCTCATTCAATTGCTGGTCGACAACGGCCGCTTGAAGGTGTTGCCGGAAATCGCCGCGCTGTACGAAGGCTATCGCGCCGATGCCGAGCGGACCGTGGAAGCCCAGATGGTTTCCGCGTTCCCGGTCGACGACGCGCAAAAGCAGCAAGTGGCGGCGGCGTTGAAAAAACGTTTGGGCCGGGAAGTGACCGTGACCAGCGAGGTCGATCGGAGCCTGCTGGGCGGCGCGATCATTCGCGCGGGGGACTTGGTCATTGACGGTTCCGTGTTGGGACAATTGGCGAAGCTGCAAGTGGCTTTGGCCCGCTAAGGTCGGAAGAGGATTTAAAAAATGCAACTGAATTCGGCTGAAATCAGCGAACTGATCAAAAAACGCATCGAGACTTTTCAAGTCGTCACCGAGGCGCGCACCCAAGGCACCGTGGTGAGTCTCACCGACGGCATCGCCCGCATCCACGGCCTGTCCGATGTGATGTACGGTGAAATGATCGAGTTCCCCGGCAACACCTTCGGCATGGCGCTCAATCTCGAGCGTGACTCCGTCGGCGCGGTGGTCTTGGGTTCTTACGAACACATCACCGAAGGCGACCCGGTCAAATGCACCGGCCGCATTCTGGAAGTGCCGGTCGGTCCCGGTCTGCTCGGCCGGGTGGTCGACTCGCTGGGTAATCCCATCGACGGCAAAGGTCCGATCCAGGCCAGCGGCAGCTCCCCTATCGAAAAAATCGCGCCCGGCGTGATCGAACGTAAATCGGTGGACCAGCCGGTGCAAACCGGTCTCAAGGCCATCGACGCGATGGTGCCGGTCGGCCGCGGCCAGCGCGAGTTGATCATCGGCGACCGCCAGACCGGTAAAACCGCGGTCGCCATCGACGCCATCATCAATCAAAAAGGCACCGGCGTTAAGTGCATCTACGTCGCCATCGGCCAGAAGGCTTCGTCGGTCGCCAACGTGCTGCGCAAGCTCGAAGAACACGGCGCCATGGATCACACCATCATCGTCGCGGCCACCGCGGCCTTGCCGGCGGCCTTGCAATTCATCGCGCCCTACGCCGGTTGTGCGATGGGCGAATATTTCCGTGACCGCGGCGAAGACGCGCTGATCGTGTACGACGACTTGACCAAGCAGGCCTGGGCTTATCGCCAGGTGTCCTTGCTGCTGCGGCGTCCGCCCGGTCGTGAAGCCTATCCCGGCGACGTGTTTTATCTGCATTCCCGTTTGTTGGAGCGCGCCTCGCGGGTCAACGCCGACTACGTTGAGAAGTTCACCAAGGGCGAAGTGAAAGGCAAGACCGGTTCCTTGACCGCGCTGCCCATCATCGAAACCCAAGCCGGTGACGTGTCGGCCTTCGTGCCCACCAACGTGATCTCGATCACCGACGGCCAGATCTATCTCGAAACCGATTTGTTCAACTCCGGTGTGCGTCCCGCCATCAACGCGGGCCTCTCGGTGTCGCGGGTCGGCGGTGCGGCGCAGACCAAGATCATCAAGAAGCTCGGCGGCGGTGTGCGTCTCGACTTGGCGCAATACCGTGAACTGGCGGCTTTCGCCCAGTTCGCCTCCGACCTCGATGAAAGCACGCGCAAGCAGCTCGAACGCGGTCAACGCGTCACTGAGTTGATGAAGCAGAAACAATACTCGCCGCTGTCGGTGGCCGAGCAGGCGGTGTCTTTGTTCGCCGCCAACAATGGCTTCCTCGACGACGTGGAATTGAAGAAGATCGGCAGTTTTGAAGCGGCTCTGCACAGTTACATGAAGGCCGATCAAAAAGCGGTGATGGACAAGATCAACCAGACCGGCGATTACAACGACGACATCGCCAACACCCTGCGCGCCGCGATCACCACCTTCAAAAAAACGCACGCGTGGTAAGCGAGGACTTTAGCTAATGGCGGTCGGTAAAGAGATACGTACGCAGATCAAGAGTATTAAAAATACTCAGAAGATCACGCGCGCCATGGAAATGGTGGCGGCCAGCAAGATGCGCAAGGCCCAGGAGCGCATGCGCGCCAGCCGGCCTTACGCGGACAAGATCCGCGCCATCGTCGGCCACTTGGCCCAGGCCCATCCCGAATACCACCACCCGTTCATGAAAGAGCGGGAAGTGAAGCGGGTCGGCATCATCATCATTTCCACCGACCGTGGTTTGTGCGGCGGTCTCAACACCAACGCCTTCAAGACCTCGCTGATGGCGCTCCGCGAATGGCGGGAAAAAGGCGCGGAAGTCGATGTCTGCACCATCGGCGCCAAGGCCGAGGCCTTCTTCAAACGCTTGCGGAGCAGCATCGTCGGTCACGTCTCCCATCTGGGCGACGCGCCGCAGATCAGCGATTTGATCGGCACGGTGAAGATCATGCTCGACGCCTACAACGAAGGCCGCATCGATCGTTTGTACGTGGTGTACAACCAGTTCGTCAACACCATGGCGCAGAAGCCGCAAGCCATTCAGTTGCTGCCCATCCAAGGCGCCGAAGACGAGCAGCTCAAACATCATTGGGACTACCTCTACGAACCCGAGGCCAAGGATGTGCTCGACGATTTATTGATGCGTTACATCGAGTCGCTGGTGTATCAGGGCGTGGTGGAAAACATCGCCAGTGAACAAGCGGCGCGGATGGTGGCCATGAAGGCGGCCTCCGACAACGCCGGTGATTTCATCTCGGGCTTGCAGCTGGTCTACAACAAAGCGCGGCAGGCGGCGATCACCCAGGAAATTTCCGAGATCGTCGGCGGCGCGGCGGCGGTATAGCGGAACAGGTTTATTTTTTGGTGCGGCCCGCGGTTAGTCGGGCGCAAACAGATTTTGAAGATACTTAAGGGGAACTGAAACGATGAGTTCGGGCAAGATCGTACAGATTATCGGCGCGGTCATCGACGTGGAATTTCCGCGCGATGGCATGCCCAAGGTCTACGACGCGTTGCGCGTCCATGACAATGGCCTGACCCTCGAGGTCCAGCAGCAATTGGGTGACGGCGTGGTGCGTACCATCGCCATGGGCACCACCGACGGCCTCAAGCGCGGCTTGAGCGTCGACGGCACCGGCGCGCCCATCCAAGTGCCGGTCGGCGTCAAAACCCTCGGCCGCATCATGGACGTGCTCGGCGCGCCCATCGACGAAGCGGGTCCGATCGGCGAAGAAGCCCGCTGGTCGATTCATCGCAAGGCGCCCACTTTCGAAGAGCAGTCCCCCACCACCGATTTGCTGGAAACCGGCATCAAGGTCATCGACCTGGTCTGCCCGTTCGCCAAAGGCGGCAAAGTCGGCCTGTTCGGCGGCGCCGGCGTCGGCAAGACCGTCAACATGATGGAGCTGATCCGCAACATCGCCATCGAACACAGTGGCTACTCGGTGTTCGCCGGCGTGGGCGAGCGCACCCGCGAAGGCAACGACTTCTACCACGAGATGAAAGACTCCAACGTCTTGGACAAAGTGTCCCTCGTGTACGGCCAGATGAACGAGCCGCCGGGCAATCGCCTGCGCGTCGCACTGACCGGCCTCACCATGGCCGAATATTTCCGAGACGAAGGCCGCGACGTGCTGCTGTTCGTCGACAACATCTATCGCTACACGCTCGCCGGCACCGAAGTGTCCGCGCTGCTCGGCCGTATGCCGTCGGCGGTGGGTTACCAGCCGACCCTGGCCGAAGAAATGGGTATGCTGCAAGAGCGCATCACCTCCACCAAGACCGGCTCCATCACCTCCATCCAGGCCGTATACGTGCCCGCCGACGACTTGACCGACCCGTCGCCGGCCACCACCTTCGCGCATTTGGACGCCACCGTGGTGTTGTCGCGTAACATCGCCGAGCTGGGTATCTACCCCGCGGTCGATCCGCTCGACTCCACCAGCCGCCAGCTCGATCCGCTGGTGGTCGGTCAGGAACACTACGACGTCGCGCGTTCGGTGCAGGGTTTGCTGCAACGTTACAAAGAGCTGAAAGACATCATCGCGATTCTCGGCATGGACGAATTGTCGGAAGACGACAAACTCACCGTGTCCCGCGCCCGTAAGATTCAGCGCTTCTTGTCGCAGCCCTTCTTCGTCGCGGAAGTGTTCACCGGCTCGCCCGGCAAATACGTTTCGCTGAAGGACACCATTTCCGGCTTCAAGGCCATCGTCAACGGCGAATACGACCACCTGCCCGAGCAGGCCTTCTACATGGTCGGCGGCATCGACGAAGCCGTGGAAAAAGCCAAGAAGCTTCAGTAATTAAATTTATGTACTCCCCCCCCTCTCTCCTTGGGGGAGAGGGATGGGGAGAGGGGCCGCGCCGAACGGCCAAGCCCATGAATATCCGGCCCCCAGGCCAGCCGCAAAGACAGAGTAACGACTACCCCACCCACCTCTTCTTCCCAGCGGAAGCGGCGGTAGCAAAGAGAGATGAATATGGCGACAACCATGCAAGTCGACATCGTGAGCGCGGAAGCGGAGATATTCTCCGGTCCCGCCGTGATGGTCTTCGCGCCCGCGGTAATGGGTGAAGTGGGCATCCTGCCCCGCCACACGCCGCTGATCACCAAGATCAAACCCGGTGAAGTGCGCATCCGCACCCCCGAAGGCACGGAAGAATACTTCTTCGTCTCCGGCGGCATGCTCGAAGTACAACCGCACGTCGTCACCATCCTCGCCGACACCGCGGCCCGCGCCAAGGACATCGACGAAGCCGCCGCCATCGCCGCCAAGCAACGCGCCGAACAAGCCCTCGCCGACCAAAAAGGCGAAATCAGCCTGGCCCAAGCCGAAGCTGAACTGGCCGAAGCCATCGCCCAGCTCAAGGCGATCCAGAGTCTGCGGAAGAAGACGGGGCGGTGAGGTAGAAAGAGCTTTGATAAAAAAGGCCGCTTGATGCGGCCTTTTTTGTTTGCGCGGCGGCATGACGTAAATCTTTTAATTTAGGGCGCATATTGAAGGATGCGTAAAGTACGTCGTTGATCTGTATTGACAGGTTTTGGATTATCCACCACATTGGCGTAAAGAAAGACACCAATTAGGGTGTCGAATATAAGTTAGCCCCAAGAGAAAAGAACAATGCAGTTAAGCACAAATGCAATCCTCAACCTCAGCGCAATAGCCAACGGTTTATCCGTTTGCCCCACGCGGGCGTTGTTCATGCGTCGTGGCGCGTCACGCGCACTTCGCTGTAGGCTGGCAATGCGTGGGGCAAGCCGGGGTCGGGATACTGAAGCTACCAAGAAATAGAGAAGGTTTAAAGGAGCGTTAATGTGAAAACCCAACATCAAACGCAGGGAACCCTGAGGGCGGTAGCATGCACAAACGTCTCTGTCTAACTTTTCGTTCCAGCCGACCGCTTTCCGCTGCGCTCCAAGCGTCGGCTGAACTCTGGCGTTAGCCCCAAGTGAAAAGAACAATGCAGTTAAGCACAAATGCAATCCTCAACCTCAGCGCAATAGCCAACGGTTTATCCGTTTGCCCCACGCGGGCGTTGTTCATGCGTCGTGGCGCGTCACGCGCACTTCGCTGTAGGCTGGCAATGCGTGGGGCAAGCCGGGGTCGGGATACTGAAGCTACCAAGAAATAGAGAAGGTTTAAAGGAGCGTTAATGTGAAAACCCAAAATCAAAAACACCCCGAGGGCGGTAGCATGCACAAACGTCTCTGTCTAACTTTTCGTTCCAGCCGACCGCTTTCCGCTACGCTCCAAGCGTCGGCTGAACTCTGGCGTTAGGCAGCATGAGAGACAGACTCCCTGAGCGTGTGCGGAAATATATCGGTACGGTGATCAACGCGGCTCCGTCCGTTACGGAAGTCTGGCTCGTCGGGTCGCAAGCAAACGATCGTGCCGCAGAGGAATCCGATTGGGATTTTTTAGTGTTCGCAGATCAAGAAGCGCTGATGCTGCTTCGCGAAAACGTAGCACTTGCCTGCGCGAATATCGACGTATTGGTTGTTGTGGATGGAAATCGCTTTGAGTCACCTTGGCCTCGGTCGGATAAACCGGGAAAATTGAAACGTGGTCATCTCCAAAACTATTTTAATGCTGACGGAATTGAAGTCATCGGATGGGAATGGGAGCGTCTTGGCGAGAATGAAGTCACGTATACAGGAGAGGCTGGTTGTAAGGAGCGTGCAGTTCTCATTTACCGTCGCGACAGTGTTGCATAACAAGTCGTTGCAGCCGACGCGCTTCGCGGCGTGGCTGAGCTTGCTCGTTATGCGTCCGTATTTGGGTGGTGGCGTAAAAATACAGGAGGAAGAAATGTCAAAGCATGCGAAGGCGAAGCGCCCCCCATTTCATGGTGCGTGGGTCGCGTTCAAATCTGTTCGAGTTCCGGTTGCCGATGTTGGCAAGAAGATTGGCGGCAACGTGCAGAAAAACATCGACGCCAAGATATTTCAAAATGCCTGCCCCATTCGAATTAGCTATGTGCTCAATGCAACGGGCTTCCCCATCGTCAAGAGCGCCAAATTTCAGACTGTCAGCGGGGCTGACCAGAAGCAATATTTGTTTCGCGTGAATGACATGATGGAATATCTAGCCAAAGAGTTTGGAAAACCAGATAAGACCGTCAAGTCGCCAACCCCTGCAAACTTCGCCGGGATGAAGGGCATCCTTGTGATCAGAGGGCATGGCTGGAAAGACGCCAAGGGGCGCGTGACCTTGTGGGATGGGTCAGGGTGCTCAGATACCTGCCACTTGATGCACGATCCTGAGAACGGGCACTTTGTTCCGGAAACGGCTTCGCTGTGGGTGCTGCCATGAAAAACGGCTTATACGCTGTCGGGCTGGCTCTGCTGGCGTCTTCCCAGGTGGTTCAGACGCAAGGCGCTACTGAACAGTATTCTCAGAAGGTGCTACTGAAGAACTGGGCCGTCAGCCGTTGTCTCGCCGAGGTGTACGCAGACCCGAAAACGAAGGACGACGCAAATGCGACCGCAGGTGCGTATCTCGAGGCTGGTCGACAACCGATAGGGGCGTATGAGGCGCTTGGTGTTATCGTGAGCAAATATGCGAGCCTGAAATATGGCAGCGTCGCCGGTTCTGAATTGAACACGATGAAGTGCATCGATCTTTTGAACAGCAGAGAACTCGACGAACTGGCTGGCAAGCTATTGAAGAGGAAGTAGGCCGGGCCCTTCATGGTGGCGGACCGCATAACCCCGGTGCTGCAGCCGACGGGCGCGAAAACCCGCGCCCGCGGCTGAGCTAGGCCGTGTGTGCCGGGCATGGCACGTAACTATGCCGGTGAAAGTCCGGCAGCCAGGTAATCGCAGAGCCGAAGGCTAGGAGAACGGCAAGGGCGTCATCGTGAGGTGGGGTCTGAAGGAAGCCG